>NZ_RQJK02000008.1:0-214869 GCF_022342325.2 Pseudomonas sp. AF32
CCTCGCGTTTGAATTCAGCGGAAAAGGAACGACGTTGCTTGGTCATCAGACACCTCTATCTGGCGAGCATTCTCGCCTAAATGGGTGTCCGGTTTCATTAGACCACTACAGACAAATGCGGTCCAACTGGATGGACGCGACAGTCTTGTTGAAGCTGCATCCACTCAGCGAGAGCAAGCGCCTCTACCTGCATAAATCAAACAAGACCTAGGTGAAAACGGAGCTGCACGCGATTACAGCCCCGTTTTTGCAGTCTGCTAAACGATGCTATCCACCACCCCGCCATCCACGCGCAACGCCGCCCCCGTGGTAGCCGAAGCCTGCTCCGAGCTGGCATAGATAATCATGTTGGCAACTTCCTCGACCCGCGCCGCCCGTTGAATGATCGACGTACTACGGTGCTGTTTGACGAAATCCGCCCCCACCTTCTCCAGACTTTCCCCCGTGCGCTCGACATCCGCCTGAAGCATGTGAGCCACACCTTCGGAAAGCGTTGGCCCTGGTAGCACCGAGTTCACCGTAACCCCCGTGCCGGCAAGGCGCTTGGCCAAGCCGCGAGCAATGGAAAGCTGGGCGGTTTTGGTGAAGCCGTAGTGGATCATGTCGGCCGGAATGTTCACGCCCGATTCGGACGAAACAAACACAATCCGCCCCCAACCGCGCTCGACCATGCCCGGCGCGTAGGCCCTGGAAACCCGCACGCCGGACATCACGTTGGTTTCGAAGAAACGCTGCCACTCGCTATCCGGGGTTTCAAAAAAGTCTTCCAGCTTGAAAATGCCCAGGTTGTTGATGACGACATCGAAGCTTGGGTGTTTGGCGACCAGTGCCTGACAGCCAGCCTCGTTGCTGAGATCGCCGACGAAGCCGGTGGCTCTGGAGGCGAGATCGCCCAGGCGCTGCAAGGCGTCCTCGACGCTGCGCTCGCTGCGACCGTTTATGACCACGTTGGCGCCGGCTTCGAGGAAGCCTTTGGCTGTGGCGAAACCTATACCGCTGGTGGAGCCGGTGACTAATACGTGACGGCCGGTGAAGTCGATTTTCATGGAGTAACTCCTTGATGAATGGACTAGGGGGACTGTGGACTTTTCTTGGACGGATGATGATCCGAAGGATTCAAAAATGGCTTTCAGGCATTTCGAATACACAACCACCCGACAGCTCCGATACTGCAGGCACTAATCATGGACACGATTGAGGGTTTGCGCCTCCCAAGCGCTTCAGCTACGGCGCAAATAAATCATCCTGGTTGCGGCACAGCCAAAAGGAATTCGACCATGACTGAACGGGTCAAGTAATTCTGGACACCCGTTAAGGTTTCACGCTGCCAGTTTCTCCATAGCTATCGGCGACCGGTAGTCTTGTAGCTATGGAGCCGAACAGCACTTTCGAGAATCAAGGCAGCCGCTTCTCCATCGGCTGATAGACCAGCCCAGCGAAGTTGCCCACATCCCCTGCCAGGACGAATCCGTAGCTTTCGTAAGATGCCACCGAAGACAACGATGCCCTGACTGTCACGATCTCACCCCTTGCCTGCTCCAACGCCGCCATTATCAGACGCATGCCGATACCTCGACGCTGCCAGCTCGGCGCAACGAACAGCATCGCCACGTGGCGCCCTTCCTTGAGCTCGACCAGCCCCGTTATCGCTCCATCCACTTCACAGACCAGCATCAGGTTGTCGCCCTCCATACGGTCGGCAAACGCTTGCACCGCTGCCACCTTGGCGAAGGTTTCAACACCCTGCTCGGACAGGGAGGGCGCAACCGCCTGCATGAACGCATCCAGGCAAAGGGCACTGGCGCGGGGCAGGTCGTCGTGGGTCAGTTTGCGTATCTGAATGGTCGTCGTCCGTGTCTGGAAGATGGGGGATAACAGTGCAGGCCAGCGGGGATGAATTCCCTCGCGGCCGTCGCCGCAATGGATGCCTTGCTTTCAGTACCACCGCGCCTCACCCGGCGGGCGCTTCTTGAAGCGTTTCATGCTCCACATGTATTGGCTGGGGTAGGCGCGCACGTAGCGTTCGACTACCTGGCTCATGGCGGCGCAGGCGGTTTCGGTGTCGGTGCTGTACATGGCCTCGGGGGCGGCTTCAAGGATGACTTTGTAGCCGGAGCCGTCGGGCAGGCGCAGGGCGTGGAGAAAGACGCCGACCGCTTTGCCGCCGGCGAGCATGTTCGGGACGAATTTGCTGGTCAGGGCCTGGGTGGCGAAGAAGGGTACGAAGATGCCGGCGGATTCGGCCGGCTCCGGGTCGGCGGGGATGCCGACCTGGCCGCCCTTGCGCACTTCCTTGATGACGCTGAGGATGCCTTCCTTGGTGGACGCCGCGACTTTGTTGCCCAGCTGTACGCGCTGCTTTTGCAGCAACTCATCCACTGCCTTGAGCTTGGGCGGGCGATAGAAAATGATCGGTTTGCACTGACTGCAATAGAAGTGGTTGAGCACTTCCCAGTTGCCCAGGTGGCTGGTAATGCCGACCACGCCTTTGCCGGAGGCAAGGGCGTCTTTCAGAACCTGCAGCCCTTCAACTTCGCGCACCAGTTCGATGGAGCGCTGGGCCGGCCAGATCCAGGCGCAGGCACTTTCGGTCAGCGACTTGCCGATGTCCTTCAGGCTCTGGCCCACCAGGCGCTCGCGCTCGGCCGGGTCCATGTCGGGAAAGCACTTTGCGAGGTTGATCCGCACCACGTCGCGGGAACGGTTCGGCAGTTTCCACATCAGCCAGCCAATGGCCGAGCCCACCGATTGCACCGCACGCCAGGGCAGCAGCGCAAACAACCGCAGAGCGCCGACCAGCAAGGCGCCTTTCAACTTATCCACAGGTCACTCCTGAATTCATGGGCGTGTTGCGAGCCGGCTATTCTAACCGCCGTTTGCCAGCTCGGCGTAGCGGTCGCAATCCTGGGTGTGGTCCATGACCATGCCCGAGGCCTGCATGAAGGCATAGCAAATGGTCGGGCCAACAAAGGTGAAACCGGCTTTTTTCAGGCCTTTGCTCATCGCCAGCGCCTCAGGGGTGATGGCCGGCACTTCGCTGCGGTCCTTGAAATGGTTGATCAGCGGCTTGTCACCGACGAAGGACCAGAGGAATGCCACCGGGTCTTCCAGCGCCAGCCAGGCCTGGGCGTTGCGGCGGGCGGCCTTGAGCTTGAGGCGGTTGCGGATGATGCCGGGGTCGAGCATCAAGTCCTCGATTTCCGCGTCGCTCATCTGCGCCACGCGCTGTACGTCAAAGCCATAGAGCACCTTGCGGTAATGCTCGCGTTTGCGCAGCACAGTGATCCAGGACAGGCCCGCCTGGAACCCTTCGAGCAAAAGCAACTCGAACAAACCCTGCGCATCGCGCAGCGGCATGCCCCACTCCTGATCGTGATATGCCATGTACAGCGGATCGTCAGAACACCAAAAGCAGCGTGGCATAAGGCTCCAGGGGGCGTGCGCACGAACGAATCGGGTATACTCCCGCTCTTTAAATCGCAGCCCAAGAAACAGGTGAATTTCGTGAGCCAGCCTACGCCAGCCGTGCGTACCTTCCAAGACTTGATCCTCGCCCTCCAGCAATACTGGGCCGAGCAAGGTTGCGTGGTACTTCAGCCCTACGATATGGAAGTAGGCGCCGGCACTTTCCACACTGCCACGTTTCTGCGTGCCATCGGCCCGGAAACCTGGAACGCCGCCTATGTCCAGCCCAGCCGCCGCCCGACTGACGGCCGCTACGGCGAAAACCCGAACCGTCTGCAGCACTACTACCAGTTCCAGGTGGTACTGAAGCCGAACCCGGAGAACTTCCAGGAACTGTACCTGGGCTCCCTCAAGCACGTGGGCCTCGACCCGCTGGTGCACGACATTCGTTTCGTCGAAGACAACTGGGAATCGCCGACCCTGGGCGCCTGGGGTCTGGGCTGGGAAGTCTGGCTCAACGGCATGGAAGTGACCCAATTCACCTACTTCCAGCAAGCGGGCGGCATCGAGTGCTACCCGGTCACCGGCGAGATCACCTACGGCCTGGAACGCCTGGCGATGTACCTGCAAGGCGTGGATTCGGTCTACGACCTGGTGTGGGCCGACGGCCCGTTCGGCAAAGTGACCTACGGCGACGTGTTCCATCAGAACGAAGTGGAGCAGTCGACCTACAACTTCGAACACGCCAATGTCGACAAGCTGTTCGAACTGTTCGATTTCTACGAAAGCGAGGCCAAGCGCCTGATCGAACTGGATCAGCCGCTGCCGTTGCCAAGCTATGAAATGGTGTTGAAGGCGTCCCACACCTTCAACCTGCTGGACGCACGCCGGGCGATTTCCGTGACGGCGCGCCAGCAATACATCCTGCGTGTGCGCACCCTGGCGCGTTCCGTCGCGCACGCCTACCTGCTGGCCCGTGCCAAGCTGGGCTTCCCGATGGCGACCCCGGACCTGCGTGATGAAGTGTTGGCTAAGCTGGAGGCTGCACAATGAGTGCTCAAGATTTTCTGGTTGAACTGGGCACCGAAGAACTGCCACCCAAAGCCCTGAATACCCTGGCCGATGCGTTCCTGGCCGGCATTGATAAAGGCCTGCAAGCCGCCGGCCTGAATTTCGAAACCAAGCACGTCTACGCCGCGCCGCGTCGTCTGGCCGTGCTGATCACCGGCCTGGCCACCCAGCAGCCGGACCGCAGCATCAACCTCGATGGCCCGCCGCGCCAGGCCGCGTTCGATACCGACGGCAACCCGACCCAGGCCGCCCTGGGCTTCGCCAAGAAGTGCGGCGTGGACCTGAGCGAAATCGACCAGAGCGGTCCGAAGCTGCGCTACAGCCAGAGCATCAAGGGCAAGCCGACCGCCAGCCTGTTGCCGACCATCGTCGAAGACTCCCTGAACGACTTGCCGATTCCCAAGCGCATGCGCTGGGCTGCGCGCAAGGAAGAGTTCGTGCGTCCGACCCAATGGCTGGTGATGCTGCTCGGTGACCAGGTCATCGATTGCACGATCCTGGCCCAGAAGGCCGGTCGCGACTCCCGTGGTCACCGTTTCCATCATCCGCAAAGCGTGCGCATCACCTCGCCGGCCAACTACCTGGCCGACCTGCGGGCCGCCTACGTGCTGGCTGACGCCAACGAGCGCCGCGAGCTGATCAGCAAGCGCACCGAAGAGCTGGCGACCCGCCAGGAAGGCACCGCCATCGTACCGCCGGACCTGCTCGACGAAGTGACCGCCCTGGTGGAATGGCCCGTGCCGCTGGTGTGCTCGTTCGAGGAGCGTTTCCTTGAAGTGCCGCAGGAAGCCTTGATCACCACCATGCAGGACAACCAGAAGTATTTCTGCCTGCTGGACGCCGAAGGCAAGTTGCTGCCGCGTTTCATCACTGTCGCCAACATCGAGAGCAAGGACCCGGCACAGATCATCGCCGGTAACGAAAAAGTCGTTCGCCCGCGCCTGACCGACGCCGAGTTCTTCTTCAAGCAAGACAAGAAGCAGCCGCTGGAAAGCTTCAACGAACGCCTGCAGAACGTGGTGTTCCAGGAAAAACTCGGCAGCGTCTACGACAAGGCCGAGCGCGTGTCGAAGCTGGCGGCGTTCATTGCCCCGCGCATTGGCGGCGACGCCCAGCGTGCGGCGCGTGCCGGCATTCTGTCCAAGTGCGACTTGTCCACCGAGATGGTCGGTGAGTTCCCGGAAATGCAAGGGATCGCCGGTTACTACTACGCCCTCAACGACGGCGAGCCGCAAGACGTGGCCCTGGCGCTGAACGAGCAGTACATGCCACGCGGTGCCGGCGCTGAACTGCCAAGCACCCTGACCGGTGCGGCCGTGGCGATTGCCGACAAGCTCGACACCCTGGTCGGCATCTTCGGCATCGGCATGCTGCCCACCGGCAGCAAAGACCCGTATGCCCTGCGTCGCGCAGCACTGGGTGTGCTGCGGATCCTGATCGAGAAGCAGCTGGACCTGGACCTGAACGAAGCGGTGGCCTTCGCCGTCAGCGCGTTTGGCAGCAAGGTCAAGGCCGCCGGCCTGGCCGATGCGGTGCTGGAATTCATCTTCGACCGCCTGCGTGCGCGTTATGAAGACGAAGGCGTCGATGTCGCGACCTACCTGTCGGTGCGTGCCCTGAAGCCGGGCTCGGCCCTGGACTTCGACCAGCGCGTACAGGCGGTGCAAGCCTTCCGCAAACTGCCGGAAGCGGCGGCATTGGCGGCGGTGAACAAGCGTGTGTCGAACCTGCTGAGCAAGGCCGAGCCTTCCATCAAGGCCCCTGAAGCGCGTTACTTTGATAACGCGGCGGAGTTCTCACTCAACTCGGCGATTCAACAGGCTTACACCTCCGTGCAGCCGCTCATGGAAAAACGCGATTACGCCGAGGCACTGGCACGCCTGGCGGCATTGCGCGAGCCTGTGGATGCGTTTTTCGACGCGGTGATGGTGAATGCGGACAACGAAGACGTGCGCAAGAATCGCTATGCACTGCTGACCCGCCTGCGCGGGCTGTTCCTCAACATTGCCGACATTTCCATGCTGGGCTGAGGAGCTGCTGTTGAAACTGCTGATTCTCGATCGGGACGGGGTGATCAATCACGACTCCGACGCTTACATCAAATCGGTGGAGGAGTGGCTGCCGATCCCTGGCTCGATCGAAGCCATCGCGCAGTTGAGCAAGGCCGGCTGGACGGTGGCGGTTGCCACCAACCAGTCGGGCATCGCTCGCGGTTACTATGACCTCGCGGTCCTCGATGCCATGCATGAGCGCTTGCGCGCCCTGGTGGTGGAGCAGGGCGGCGAAGTCGGGTTGATCGTCTATTGCCCTCATGGGCCGGACGAAGGCTGCGATTGCCGCAAGCCCAAGCCGGGCATGCTCAAGGCCATCGCCACGCATTACGATGTGGCGCTGGCGGGCGTGTGGTTCGTCGGCGACAGCCTCGGTGACCTGGAAGCGGCCAAGGCCGTCGATTGTCAGCCAGTTTTGGTAAAGACCGGGAAAGGCGAAAAGACTCTGGGCAAGACCCTACCGGTGGGCACCTTGATTTTTGACGACCTGGCGGCGGTTGCCGCTGAACTTATCCACAATTAGAGCTCCCAAGGCATCCTGATCAAGGACGGTTGGGTAAGCGCTTAAACAGTCGGGCTCTGCCCGCAACGGTAAATGCCGCTATGTCGATATCGCAGGCCATCAGATCTTTTCTCTTTTACCTGCTGTTGGGCACCAGTTCCTTGCTGTGGTGCTCCTTGAGTTTTTTTGTCGCGCCTTTCATGTCGTTCAAGGCGCGCTACCGTTTTATCAACGTGTACTGGTGCCGTTGCGCACTGTGGCTGAGCAAGGTGTGCCTGGGCATCCGCTATGAAGTGAAGGGCGCCGAGAACGTGCCCGACCGGCCCTGTGTCATTCAGTCCAATCACCAGAGCACTTGGGAAACCTTCTTTCTCTCGGCCTATTTCGAGCCCCTGAGCCAGGTGCTCAAGCGTGAACTGCTGTTCGTGCCGTTTTTCGGCTGGGCCATGGCCATGCTTCGCCCGATCGCCATTGATCGCGACAACCCCAAGGCAGCGCTCAAGATTGTCGCGAAGAAGGGTGACGAGTTGCTCAAGGATAATGTCTGGGTGCTGATTTTTCCCGAGGGGACCCGCGTTCCCTATGGAACGATGGGCAAGTTTTCCCGCAGCGGTTCGGCATTGGCGGTAAACGCCAACCTGCCGGTGCTACCGATTGCACACAATGCCGGCAAATTCTGGCCCAAGGCGGGCTGGATCAGGAAGCCAGGACTCATCACCGTGGTGATCGGCGCGCCCCTGTACGCCGAAGGCAGCGGGCCCCGCGCCATTGCCGACCTCAATGATCGCGTTCAGGCCTGGAATGAACAGGCACAGCGGGAAATGGGTTCATTGCCTTCCGCTCCGGAATCACCAGCCGCCACGGACCAGATCGCTGTCTGATTTCTGTGGATAAGCTGTGTACGGTTTTTTCTGAAAGCGTTTTATTTTTCAGATAACTATTTGTTTTTTATACATATTTCTTAAACACATAAAACGCCGACGTAGGTGCATAAGTTTTTTATAGCACCGCGCCGGTGCTGCCGAAGGTCAGGATTTTCAGGCCTCCAGCAACGGCAATCCCAGACTGAACGTTGTACCTTGCCCCACCACACTGCGACATTCGATTCGCCCCTCATGTCGATCCACCACGGCCTTGACCATCGACAGCCCGAGGCCCACGCCATCCACTCCGTGGGCCGACGAGAACCGCCGATACTGGCTGAACAGATCGGGTAGTTCCTCCGGCCCGATGCCTTTGCCCTGATCGATGAGCTCACAGCCCAGCCAACCCTCCACGCACCGAACCTGCAGGACCACGCGGGAAGCGGGCGGGCTGTACTTGATGGCGTTTTCCAGCAGGTTGAACAGCGCACGGGTCAGCAAGGACTGGTCCGCCCTCACCATCGCCTCCTCGTCATCAATGTCGTGGCTCAACTGGATGCCCTTGGCCTGGGCAAGCGGCAGAGCCTGGTCAAGCACATCCAGGATCAACATCGCGAACAGTGTAGGGCGAAACTGGTAGACCTCCGATTCGGCCCTCGCCAACTGCACGAAGCCGTCGGTCAGCGCCAGAGCGCGTCGTACCTGACGCTCGATCTGCTCGAACACCGGTTGAGCCCCGCCGTCCTCATGCCTTTGCACATCCAGCAGCGCCAGGATCGCCGAGTGCGGCGCGCGCAGGTCATGGGACAGGAAGCGCAGCATGATATTGCGCTGCGCCTCGGCTTCACGTTCAGCGCTCAGATCGATGAGGCTGAGTAACCAACCAATCGGCACATTGCCGTCGACCGGCAACAGCGGTTCACGCTCCAGGCGCAGGCTGCGCTCGCGCACATCGCGAAACTCCAGCAACGGCAGTGTGGATAACCTGTGCGAGCCGTCCTGCGCCAACCCCGGGTAACCTAGCTGGATCAGCTGCTCCAGTACTTCCCCGCCCGTCAGGGCATGACCGAAGAGCTCGCGCGCCTTTCGGTTGCCCAGCAGGATCCGCCCATGGGGATCGCTGATCAGGGTCGCCACGGGCAGGTGTTCCAGGCCATCGGCAATGAAGCGGCGAGTATCCCGCGTCCGGCCCATGGCCTGCTCCAGGGCCAGGATCTGGCTTTGTAAGCGATCACTACCGGTGTACGGTGCCCGACGGCGCTCCGGGAATACCTTGGGCTCGGCGTCCAGGCGCGCCAGTTCCCAGCCGAAATAAGCCAACACCACACTCAGGCGTCGCCAGTTCCAGATCAGGTAGCCGAACAGCATGCCCAGCACGCTCGCCAACGGCGACCACCATTCGCCCTCGGCTCCCAGCACGGCACTGATCAGCAGCGCCAGGCTCATGCCACCGACGGTCGTCCACAGCGCCAGATGCGGGCGCAGCAGCATCAACCCCAGTACACCGGCCACCAGGCAGACCGACACCAACGCCGCACCGGCTCCGTTGCGAGTCGGTTGGGCGCTGAATGACAACAACGCCGTCAACGGCAATAGCAACAAACTTATCCACAACCACTCCCGCACCCACTGCCGAAACAAACGTTGGGCCTGGGTCGGTTCACGGCTTTCCCGGCGGCGCTGATGACTCATAAGCACCCAGGACGAAGGGAACGGGAGAAGGTTGTATTCATGGCGATTCAACGGACCGGCAAACTGCGAAGCCCAAGACTATAGCGGACTCGATGGTGGCGTGCTGCAGCCTTTCCCTACACGACATCAGCCGGTATTGTCGCAGCCTGCGACAGGAGGCCGAGCCCACTTGCGTGGCCGCCCGAGGATGTCCGTCAGTCTCGAAATCAAGGAATTGCATGCATGCGTGTCGCCATACTGGATGACGAACCGGCTGAATTGCGCCGGGTGGAACAGACACTGCAACAAATCCCCGGCAGGGGCGAGCAAGCCTGGACCCTGCACAGCTTCGAACGGGGCGAAGACCTGCTGCGACAGCTGCGTAGGGAGACGTTCGACCTGTTGATCCTCGACTGGCAGGTGCCCGACATCAGCGGGTTGTCGCTGCTGCGCTGGACGCGCGAACACATGGACTCGCCCCCGGCCGCCATCATGCTCACCAGCCGTGACGGCGAGCACGACATCGTCCAGGCCCTCAATACCGGCGCCGATGATTATGTGAGCAAACCCTTCAGACCCAACGAACTCAAGGCCAGGGTCAACGCCGTGTTGCGCCGCCACAACCTGCAACGTGCTCCGGCCAGCGACGTATTGGTGTTCAACGACCTGGCATTCGACGACGCCGAACTGACCGTCACCCGCGCCGGTGTCCCCATCAACCTGACCGAACGGGAATATCGCCTGGCCCGCTGCCTCTTCTCCAACCTGGGGCGTCCACTGTCCCGTGAGTACTTCTATGAACGCTTCTGGACCCACGAGGAAATGACCTCGTCCCGTCCGCTGGATACCCATATCTATCGCCTGCGCAACAAACTCGGGCTGACGGCGGACCGCGGTTGGCAGCTACTGACGATTTATGGGTACGGGTATCGCCTGGAAAGTGTGGCGGTGGGAAGTGAAACGACAGTGGCGAGTTAAAAGACGCTTAACGAAAAGGCCAATGCAGATGCGTTGGCCTTTTCTTTGGGTCGGATCAACCGTGGCGAATCAACTCACCGGGCCATCTGTAGCCCTTTGTCGGCCCTTGCGGCCCGACGACGCTGCAACAGCAGCCCGGACGCCACGACCAACACGCTGAGCAGGCCAGTCGCAAGGATCTCCACACGATGGGCTTCCTGGAACAACATGATGGTCAACGCCCCGACGATGAACACAATCACCGCGTAGGTCAGCCCAGGGAACAACCACATGCTGAAGGCGATTTTCTCCCCGCGCGCCATGCGCTGCTTGCGCATGCGCAATTGCGAAAACGCAATCACCAGGTACACCAACAGGGCGATAGCGCCGGAGCTGGCGAGCAGGAACTCGAAGACCGCCGCCGGCGCCACATAGTTGGCGAATACCGTCAGGAAGGCAGCGCCGGTTGAAAGCATTACCGCCCAGTAAGGCGTGCCGCTCTTATTGGTGCGTTGGGAAACCGCTGGCGCATCACCGCGCTTGCCCAGCGAGAACATCATGCGCGAAGCCGTGTAGAGCGCCGAGTTGAGGCAACTGGTGACCGCGACCAGCACCACGATATCGACGATCAGCTTGGCATTAGGAATCCCCATACGCTCAAGCACCGTCTGGTAGGAACCTACGCTGGCAAGCATCGGGTCATTCCATGGCACCAAGGCGACGACCATGAAAATGGACACGAGGTAGAACAAGCCGATCCGCCAGATGACCGAGTTGGTCGCCTTGGAAATCTGCTGCCCTGGGTTCTTCGATTCAGCCGCCGCGATGGTCACGATCTCAGTGCCCATGAACGAAAACATGGTGGTCAGGATCGCCCCCAACACAGCACCCATGCCGTTGGGCAGGAAGCCTTGGGTATCGAACAAATGCGAAACGCCGCTGACCTGGCTGGTGGGCAACAACCCGAGGACCGCCAGCGCACCCAGGGCAATGAAACCGATGATCGCGATGACTTTGACCAAGGCGAACCAGAATTCGAACTCACCGTAATTTTTCACGCTGAACAGGTTGGTGATCGTCAGCAGCAAGGTGATGACCAGGGTGAAAGTCCAGATGGCCACATCAGGGAACCAGGCATGCAGGATGGTCGCGGCAGCGTTGGCTTCCAACGGAATGACCAGCACCCAGAACCACCAGTAGAGCCAACCGATGGTGAAACCGGCCCAACGGCCAATTGCCCGATCAGCGTAAGTCGAGAACGAGCCGGTATCCGGCGAAGCCACCGCCATCTCGCCCAGCATGCGCATCACCAGCACCACCAGCGCACCAGCGGCGGCATAGGCCAGCAGCACAGCCGGCCCGGCCGCGGCGATAGCATGGCCGGAGCCCACGAAAAGGCCAGCGCCGATCACGCCAGCGATGGAGAGCATCGTCACATGACGGGGCTTTAGCCCTTGCTCCAGATTATTGGAAGCTTGCGAACCACTCATTGAGACTACCCTTGGAATTGGATTTATTCGTACCGCCTCTTGCCATCGTCTTCTGTAAATTTAAAAAAACGACGTGTTGTTTATTCAGCACGCAAGTTTTACGCCAGAAAACGTGAGAGCCCGTCGTGGCGGGGGATTGAAGCGATTTGCAAGCTATTGAGCAGGAAGGCTTTGTTCCAAAGTGTTACCGGGTTACCCGGTTTTTGACCGTCGAGTTTCAGAAGGGTGCATGTGATCACGTCGTAAAAAAAAGCCAACGCCAGGCACTCCAGCTGTTTCGAGCAAGGCATCACGGATTTCTACATGGATCATGTCCCGTCGCACGTTTTTCAATCCGCGTGTGGCGAACAAAAGCCCAGTGGGTCGAGCAGTCACTACCTGAGATTTGTCTGCTTCCAATATGGGGTTGGTCTGTTCAAAGTCCTTTTCGTATGATCGGCAAACCCTCCCATGGAATGATTTTCGTGAAGCCGTCACCTGGAAGCGTCTCGTCGTCCACTGCTAAGCCGAATGGCCCCAAATGGGATGTCAGCGAGGCCGTTAATCAGCTCTCCTGGGACGACTTGAGGATCATCAAGATCTTGAGTGACTGCGGTAGTCGCGCCGCAACGGCGAAGAAGCTCGGTGTCAACGTCTCCACCGTGTCGCGTCGGATCGCCCAGGTCGAGAAAGCTTTGGGGGTGGCTCTCTTCGATCACCGGAAAGCCGGGTATTTGCTGACAGTCGAAGGGGCGGAGCTGCGAGCACTGGCGGAACGAGTCGAACTGGACATCGTCAGCGTCACTCGCCGGGTTTCACGTGCAAGCCAAGGCCCTCTCGGGAAGCTCCGGATTACCACCAGCGACTCGCTGCTGCTCTATTTTCTCACTCCAATAATCGCGGACTTCAAAGCTCTGAATGAGGGGATCACGATTGAGGTGCTGGTAGGAAACCAGACCTTGAGCCTGGCCCGAGACGAGTCGGATATCGCGATACGAGCGACCAGGAAACCAGCTGACACTTTAGTGGGCAGGAAGTTGGCCAATATTGCATGGGCTCCGTATGGCAGCATCAGGCATGAGGCGATTGCAGATCCCTTCGCCGAGGGTCAGGAATGGGTGTCCTACTCCGGTGGCTTGTGCGGCTTGAAGGCGACCAGCTACGTTGAATGCAGGGTGTCCCCCGAATGTATTTCCTACCGCACGGATTCTGTCGCAGCGGCGAGCGCGGCGATTGCGGCTGGCCTAGGCCTGGGCTTTCTACCCTGTATGCTCGGCGACATCACGCCTGGTTTGCTTCGCGTCGGCCCGGTAGTGCAAGCGCTTCAGGACGAGCTTTGGTTGCTTACCCACCAAGACATCAGGAAGTCTTGGCGGGTTAAAGCATTCATGACGTTTTGTGCAGCTGCCGTTGCCGATCTGAAACCCTTGGTCGAAGGCCGGCAGCCTGGCCTGGCTTCATATACTGAAACTGAGTGCTGATCAGTTGGCTGGGGAGCTGATGACAGCCCTGCACACGATTTCGATCAACTGTGGGCGCTGGGCAAGTCTGGACACACCAATAATGTTGCTGGCCGCCTGAGGGCGCTCCGAGCCATACGCCGCTTTGCGCACTTTGCCAACGACCGCAAAGGCAGCGTCCATATCCAGCACGTACAGCGTCTCCTCGACCACATCCTGAAGGCTTGCCCCATACAGCGCGAGCAGCTTGGCTATGTTGTCGTAGGAGACCCGCATCTGTTCTCCCATCGAAGAAAAGTCGCTCGGTCTGCCATCAGCACCCAATGGCGCTGGGGCGACCAGATTGCCCTCTTCGTCGTGATTGAACTGACCTGAGACAAAGATCTCGTTGCCTACCCGCCGCGCCTGCGGATACCCGTAGCTCTCTTCCCAAGGAACACCCCAATAAGCAGTGTCGTCGTTGTAAGGTCGTGAAGCAGCCATTGCATTCTCCTGGCGAAAGACGGATCGAAGGGATCCGGATGCGGCAGATCCTAGCAGCGAAATGCGGCAGTATAGCGGTGTATTACTGCGCTCCAAGAAGCGCAAAAATGCGCCACCGCGCTGCCTTCAGTTTGGCTATCTTCTACTGGCATTCAGCTACTTCCGCTTGAAGGCTTCCCGACGAGACTCGCGTTCGTCAAGGAAACGATCGCTGATCATCGCTTCCAAGTCCTTGCGTTCCACAGGGTCGCCGCAGTGAGGACAAACGCTGGCCACACCCACATCATGGCCGCATGCACGGTGCACGAAATGCACGGCCAACCCCTCATCCGAGTTCTTGCACCACTTCTCGCCCCAGGCGCGCAGCGCGTAGATCACAGGATAGAAGTCCCAGCCCTTGTCGGTCAGATGGTATTCGTAGCGCAGCGGCTTTTCGCTGTAGGGCCGGCGTTCGATCAGGCCGTTCGCCTCCAGCGCTTTCAGGCGCGAAGTCAGCATCTGGGGCGTAGCGGTGGTCTGGATCTGCATTTCCTCGAAGCGTGTCGCGCCCATGTACAGCTCACGCAGGACCAAAATGGTCCATTTGTCGCCCACCGAATCCATCGAGCGCGCCACCGGGCACACCGTATCGCTTGTCTCGTCCTGCATCGGCATCACGCTGTTTTCTCCGTGGAAACTATTATTTTCATAGTAACGCAGCGAAGATAACAATGTCGCATGGATCACAGCGCAAAGCCTCATTCCCATTGACACTATGATTTTCATAGTTAAGATGAAGCCTGTGCGGCTTACCCTGTCGCAGCGGGCAATTACTCGTGAGCAAACGTCTCGGAACGCCTCTCCTTTCATCTGGAGCACCATCATGACCCATCCTGTGTATGCCTCGGAGCGGACCGCTCTGCTGCTGGTCGACCCCTACAACGACTTTCTGTCCGATGGCGGCAAGCTTTATCCCATGCTCAGAAGCGTCGCGGACGAGGTTCAACTGCTCGACAACCTGCGCACGACCGTTGCCGCCGCGCGAGCGCGAGCCATTCAGGTGTACTACGTGCCTCATCGGCGCTGGCAGCCCGGCGACTACACCCACTGGGATCACCCCAATCCGACCCAACGCCTGATCCAGCAACGCCACACCTTTGCCAAGGGTTCCTGGGGCGGCGAATGGCATCCCGACTTCGTGCCGCAGGAGGGCGACATCATTATCCAGGAACACTGGGGACAAAGCGGGTTCGCTAATACCGACCTCGACTTCCAGCTAAAGCAGCGAGGCATCACACACGTGATCGTCATCGGCCTGCTGGCGAACACCTGCATCGAATCGACCGCACGCTTCGCCATGGAGTTGGGTTATCACGTCACACTGGTACGCGATGCGACAGCCGCCTTCAGCAAGGAAATGATGCACGCGGCGCACGAACTGAACGGGCCGACGTTTGCGCACAGCATCGTCGACACCCGCGGGCTCGTGCAGATTTTGCAACAGCAGTGAAGGGGCTGCGTCATGTCTGCCTCTTGCGCATCGCCGATGGGAGTTTCCGGCCGCCTTGTCACGCTCATGGCCCTGTGCTGCGCGCTGGCGGTCTCGACCATCTACTACCATCAGCCACTTCTGCCCCAGATGGCCGCGTCGTTTGGCCTGGCGCCGACACAGGCCGGCCTGATCGCCACGCTGACGCAGCTTGGCTATGCGCTAGGCCTGCTGTTCATCGTGCCGCTCGCCGATTGTCGACAGCCACGCCAACTCGCGTTGCTGGCCATCGCGGGAAATGCCGTAGCCCTGCTTCTTTGCGCCGTGGTTCCGACCTTCACGATGCTGTGCGTTAGCAGCTTTCTAGTCGGCGTGACAGCGATCACTGCGCAGCTCATCATTCCCTGTCTGTCGGGGTTGGCCACTCCGGCTGAACGAGGTCGTATCGTCGGCAGCCTGCTCAGCGGCCTCTCGGCAGGTCTCTTACTGGCGCGCATGCTCGGGGGCTTCGCCGGCGCACATGCGGGATGGAGAGCCGCTTTCGTGCTGGCCTCCCTCAGCGATGTCCTGCTGCTAGTCATCGTTGCCAAGCACCTGCCCGCCACCACGAGCCTGCAGACGATAAGCTACGGGCGCCTCCTGGGTTCGCTAGGCAGCCTGGTCAGGCAGGAAGGCGTGCTGCGTTACTGCGCGGCGAGCGGCCTGCTGATGTTCGCCGCATTCAGTGCGCTGTGGGCCTCGCTTGCCGCGCTATTGGCACAACCTCCCTACCGACTCGACTCCGCCACCATTGGTCTGTTTGGCCTAGTCGCGCTGTTGGGCATCGTCGCGTCACCCCCTATCGGCGCGCTGGCGGATCGCCTGGGCGCACGCACCATGGTCCTCGCCGGCGCAATCACCCTCGTCCTGGGTTTCGCCTGCATTGCAGCGAGCGGGCAACATCTTGGCTGGCTGATCCTCGGCATGGTGCTGCTCGACATGGGCAATCGTGCCGGGCTGGTTGCCAACCAGGCACGCGTATTCACCCTGAGGAGCGAGGCCAGGAGCCGGCTCAATACCGTATTCATGGGGTCGTATTTCCTGGGGGGAGCGATCGGCGCCGCGTTGGGGAATTACGGCGTGCACCGGGCAGGCTGGATCGGCCTTGCCGCTGTTGGCATCCTGCTGGCTATTGCGGCCACCGCGATCAACGCTCTTGCACCCCGTGAGACGAGCTCGACGATGGGCGAGGTTCGACCATGAGCGACTCAAAAACGACGCGACAGCGCATCTTTTGCTGGTTTGCTTAGGCTTCCGACGGAATTCCAGGCAAAAAAAGCCCGCGAAAGCGGGCTTGATGCTGACCGGCGGGGACCAGGATCAGACCCCGGTCGGTCAATTATTTGTGAAAGCGTGCAGCTATTCTGTGAACCTGCTAACAGGATCAGAAATCCAGGTTAGACACCGCCAACGCATTGCTCTCGATGAAGTCACGACGAGGTTCGACCGCATCACCCATGAGGGTGTTGAAGATCTGATCCGCACCAATGGCGTCTTCGATGGTGACTTTCAACATCCGGCGCGAGCCCGGGTCCATGGTGGTTTCCCACAGCTGGTCGGGGTTCATCTCACCCAGTCCTTTGTATCGCTGGATAGTGTGGCGCTTGGTGCTTTCGGCCATCAGCCATTCAAGGGCTTCCTTGAACTCGGTCACCGACTTCTTGCGCTCGCCACGCTGGATGTAGGCGCCTTCGTCCAGCAGCGTGCTCAATTGCGCACCAAGGGAGACGACGGTCTTGTAGTCGTTGCTGCCGAAGAAGTCGCGGTTGAAGGTGACGTAGTTCGACAGGCCATGGGAGATCAGTTCGACTTCTGGCAGCCAGACGTTACGTTCACGGTCTTCACGCAGGCTGGCCTTGTAGACCAGGCCAGACTTCTCGACAGTGCGCAGGCGGGTTTCGTACTGGGCCAGCCAATCCTGCATCGCTGCGTGATCGGACAGTTGCTCCAGGCTGATGGCCGGCAGGTAAATGAAGTGCTCGGTCAGCTCCTGTGGATAAAGACGCGACAGACGCTTGAGGGTTTTCATCACCAGGCGGAAGTCGTTGACCAGGCGCTCCAGGGCTTCGCCGGAGATGCCGGGGGCGTCTTCGTTCAGGTGCAGGCTCGCATCTTCCAGGGCCGACTGGGTCATGTACTCTTCCATGGCGTCGTCGTCTTTGATGTATTGCTCTTGCTTGCCTTTCTTGACCTTGTACAGCGGCGGCTGGGCGATGTAGATGTAGCCACGCTCGATCAGCTCCGGCAACTGACGGAAGAAGAATGTCAGCAGCAGGGTGCGGATGTGCGAACCGTCGACGTCGGCGTCGGTCATGATGATGATGTTGTGATAGCGCAGCTTATCGATGTTGTACTCTTCACGGCCGATGCCGCAGCCCAGCGCAGTGATGAGCGTGCCGACCTCAGCAGAGGAAATCATCTTGTCGAAGCGCGCCTTCTCGACGTTCAGGATCTTGCCCTTGAGCGGCAGGATGGCCTGGGTCCGGCGGTTGCGACCCTGCTTGGCGGAACCGCCGGCGGAGTCACCTTCCACGAGGTACAGTTCGGACAGGGCAGGGTCCTTTTCCTGGCAGTCAGCCAGTTTGCCGGGCAGGCCAGCGATGTCCAGCGCGCCTTTGCGGCGGGTCATTTCACGCGCCTTGCGCGCCGCTTCACGGGCACGGGCGGCGTCGATCATCTTGCCGACCACCAGCTTGGCTTCGTTCGGGTTTTCCAACAGGAAGTCGGAGAAATACTTGCCCATTTCCTGCTCGACCGCCGTCTTCACTTCGGAAGAAACCAGCTTGTCCTTGGTCTGGGAGCTGAACTTGGGATCCGGCACTTTCACCGAAATGATCGCCGTCAGGCCTTCGCGGGCATCGTCACCGGTGGTGGCGACCTTATGCTTCTTCGCCAGGCCTTCCTGTTCGATGTAGTTGTTCAGGTTACGGGTCAGCGCGGAACGGAAGCCCACCAGGTGAGTACCGCCGTCACGCTGTGGGATGTTGTTGGTGAAGCACAACAGGTTCTCGTTGAAGCTGTCGTTCCACTGCAGGGCGATTTCCACGCCGATGCCGTCGTCGCGCTGGACATTGAAGTGGAACACCTGGTTAACCGCATTCTTGTTGGTGTTCAGGTATTCGACGAACGCCCGCAGGCCGCCTTCGTACTTGAACAGCTCTTCCTTGCCGCTGCGCTCGTCCTTGAGGACGATACCGACACCGGAGTTCAGGAAGGACAGTTCGCGAATCCGCTTGGCCAGGATGTCCCAGCTGAAATGGATGTTCTTGAAGGTTTCGCTGGAAGCCTTGAAGTGGATCTGGGTACCGGTGGTTTCGCTGTCGCCAACGATTGCCATCGGTGCCTGGGGCACGCCGTGGACATAGGTCTGTTCCCAGATCTTGCCGCTGCGGCGAACCGTGAGGACAAGCTCTTCGGACAGGGCGTTCACCACCGAGACACCTACGCCGTGCAACCCGCCGGATACCTTGTAGGAGTTATCGTCGAACTTACCCCCTGCGTGGAGGACGGTCATGATGACCTCGGCGGCGGAAACGCCTTCCTCCTTGTGTACGTCTACCGGGATGCCACGGCCGTTGTCGCGAACGGTGATGGATTCGTCCGGGTGAATGATGACGCTGATATCGTCGCAATAGCCGGCGAGGGCTTCGTCGATGGAGTTGTCGACCACCTCGAACACCATGTGGTGCAGACCGCTGCCATCGTCGGTGTCACCAATGTACATACCGGGACGTTTGCGTACGGCATCCAGGCCTTTAAGCACTTTAATGCTCGTTGAGTCGTACGTATTTTCTTCGCTCAATGCCTTCACTCCCGATGGTCGTGGGTCTGGGTGATACGGCCCTGTTCCACGTGGAACAGGGCGACTGGCGTTTCCGTCTGCCAGCCTTCCCTCAGTAATTCGTGGTCTACACAGGTAATGAACACCTGGCAGCGTAAGTCTTCCAGCAAACGGCAAAGCGCTTGACGGTGGGCCTCGTCCAACTCGGACGGCAGGTCATCCACCAGATAAATACACTGGCCGCGGCGAGCCTGGCTGACCAGGTGTCCCTGGGCAATACGCAAGGCACACACCACCAACTTCTGTTGCCCCCGGGACAAGATGTCCGCGGCGTTATGGGCGCCCAATCGAAGGCGCAGGTCAGCGCGTTGTGGCCCAGCCTGGGTATGGCCCATCTGCTGATCACGTTGCAGCGAGCCAGCCAGTACGGCGCTCAGCTCCCGGTCTTTGTCCCAGCCTCGGTAATAGCTGAGCGTCAGGCCCTCGAGCTCAACCAGTTCGCTCAAGGTCTGCTCGAAGACCGGTTTCAGGGCTTTGATATAAGCGCGGCGGTATTCATCGATTTCAGCGCTGGCCTGGCACAGTTCCCTGTCCCAAACCGCTTGCGAAACGGCGTCAAGTGTACCATGCCGAAGCCAAGAGTTTCGCTGGCGCAGCGCCTTCTGCAAGCGCTGCCAGGTTGCCATGAAACGCGGCTCCACATGGAACACTCCCCAATCGAGGAACTGCCGGCGAATCTTCGGGGCCCCCTCCAGCAGGCGGAAGCTGTCTGGATTGATCAATTGCAACGGCAGAATCTCGGCCAGTTGCGCAGCGCTTCGGGCGTTCTGCCCATCGATACGTATCTGGAACTCCCCTTGCCGGTCCCGTGAAATCCCCAACGCACTATGACCCCCTTCGGCCAGCTCTACCTGTCCGAACACCGTACAGGCCAACTGATCGTGCTGGATGACAGGTGACAGGCGGGTGCTGCGAAAGGATCGGGCAAGCCCCAGCAGATGAACAGCTTCCAGGACGCTGGTTTTGCCGCTGCCATTGGCGCCGTAAAGAATATTGATGCGGGGGGAGGGGGAGAAGGTCACCGGGTGCAGATTGCGCACCGCGGTGACCGAGACGCGACTCAGGGACATCTAGCTGATTACAGACGCATCGGCATAACAACGTAGGCCGAATCGTCGTTATCGGATTCCTGCAGCAGTGCACTGCTGTTGGAGTCCGACAGGATCAGGCGAACCTGTTCGGTGGTCATTACGCCCAGTACGTCGAGCAGGTAGCTGACGTTGAAGCCGATTTCCAGGGAACCGCCGTTGTAGTCGACGCCGACTTCCTCTTCCGCTTCTTCCTGTTCCGGGTTGTTCGCCTGGATTTTCAGCTGACCGCTGGCCAACTGCAGGCGAATGCCACGGTACTTTTCGTTGGACAAAATCGCGGTACGACTGAAAGCTTCGCGCAACGCCTGGCGATCACCCAGTACCAGTTTGTCGCCGCCCTTAGGCAGAACGCGCTCGTAATCCGGGAATTTGCCGTCCACCAGTTTCGATGTAAAGGTGAACTCACCGGTGGTCGCACGGATATGGTGCTGACCCAGGACGATGCTGACATTGCCGTCCGGTTCGGTCAGCAGGCGCGCCAATTCCAGGATACCTTTGCGCGGCACAATCACCTGGTGCCGATCCGGCTGACCGATATCGGCCTGCATGGAGCACATGGCCAGACGGTGCCCGTCGGTGGCGACGGCGCGGATGACACCGGCGGACACTTCCAGCAGCATGCCGTTGAGGTAGTAGCGCACGTCCTGCTGGGCCATGGCGAAGCTGGTGCGCTCGATCAGGCGGCGCAATTTGCTTTGCTCAAGGCTGCAGGTCAGCGAGCCCGGGCCTTCTTCCACGGTTGGGAAATCATTGGCCGGCAGGGTGGACAGGGTAAAGCGGCTGCGACCGGCCTTGACCACCAGCTTCTGCTCATCGACCTTGATGTCGATCAGCGCGTCGTTGGGCAGGCTCTTGCAGATATCCATCAGCTTGCGCGCTGGCACCGTGATGGAGCCCGGATCGGCCGGCTCTTCAAGTTGCACACGCCCCACCAGCTCGACTTCCAGGTCGGTACCGGTCAGCGACAGTTGCTGGCCTTCGACAACCAGCAGCACGTTGGAAAGTACCGGCAAGGTCTGGCGGCGTTCGACGACGCCCGCGACCAGTTGCAGGGGTTTCAACAGGGCTTCGCGTTGAATGGTGAAATGCATGGTCTAGTCCCTTGCCTTAATAAGCTGCGCTGGTCATCAAGTGGTCAGTGTACGCAGCAGGTTCTTGTAGTCCTCGCGGATGTCCGCGTCGGATTCCTTAAGTTCGTTGATCTTGCGGCAGGCGTGCAGCACCGTGGTGTGGTCGCGCCCACCAAACACATCGCCGATCTCCGGCAGGCTGTGGTTGGTCAGTTCCTTGGACAGGGCCATGGCCACTTGACGTGGACGAGCTACCGAACGCGAGCGGCGCTTGGATAGCAGGTCGGAGATCTTGATTTTGTAGTATTCAGCTACAGTTCTCTGGATGTTATCCACAGACACCAATTTGTCCTGAAGGGCCAAAAGGTCTTTCAAGGACTCACGAATCAGCTCGATGGTGATGTCGCGACCCATAAAGTGCGAATGAGCGATCACCCGCTTGAGGGCGCCTTCGAGTTCGCGCACGTTCGAACGGATGCGCTGGGCGATGAAGAACGCAGCATCGTGCGGCAGCTCGACCTTGGCCTGATCGGCCTTCTTCATCAGGATCGCGACGCGGGTTTCCAGCTCGGGCGGCTCGACAGCCACCGTCAGGCCCCAGCCGAAGCGCGATTTCAGGCGCTCTTCCAGGCCTTCGATTTCCTTCGGGTAACGGTCACTGGTGAGAATGACCTGCTGCCCGCCCTCGAGCAGTGCGTTGAAGGTGTGGAAAAATTCTTCCTGGGAACGTTCCTTGCGAGCGAAGAACTGGATGTCGTCAATCAGCAAGGCGTCCACCGAACGGTAGAAACGCTTGAATTCGTTGATCGCGTTCAACTGCAACGCCTTGACCATGTCGGCCACGAAGCGCTCGGAATGCAGGTACACGACTTTGGCGTTCGGGTTCTTCTTTAATAAGTGGTTACCCACAGCGTGCATCAAGTGGGTTTTACCCAGGCCCACGCCGCCATAAAGGAACAGCGGGTTATAGCCATGCTTGGGGTTGTCCGCGACCTGCCAGGCGGCCGCCCGGGCCAGCTGGTTGGATTTACCTTCGACAAAGTTCTCGAAAGTGAACGTCCGGTTCAGGTAGCTGGTGTGCTTGAGCGCACCTTCGACCTGGACGGTGCGCTGTTCGGCACGCACCGGTGCCTGCTGCGAGCTGGCGCCGGCCATGGGGTCGAAACTATCGCGCGAAGGTTCCTCGCTGACCTCTTCCACCTTTTGTGCGTTGCGTTTGCTCGGCGCTGGCGTCGGGGCAGGAGCGGCGTGGTTGACCGGCGCCGCGGCTGCCTGGGCCTGAGAGGCTGCCGCCGCCAACGGCGCATTGGGCGCAGCCCGCGGCGCTGAGCTGCGCTTGCTGCCTATTAATAAGGACAGGGCAGGCGCCATGCCATTGCCGTGCTCGTCGAGCAGTTCCAGGACCCGACCCAGGTACTTTTCATTGACCCAGTCGAGGACGAAACGGTTCGGTGCATAGACGCGCAACTCGTCGCCTTCGGCTTCGACCTGTAGTGGACGGATCCAAGTGTTGAATTGTTGGGCAGGCAGCTCATCGCGCAAAAGCTCCACGCACTGCTGCCAAAGTTCCACTGACACGGATATCCCCTAAGTTGAAAGCCGGTGAGGCAAAAACAAGCGGCCATTGTAGCGAGCAGGCGATCACTTATCCACACGCAGGTGGCACATCGTCCAAGGAATTATCAAAGCCTTAACGGTAAAAAAGGTGACAAACGGTCGGAGGATAAGCCCTGTGGATAAACCGGCTTCAGAGCATTGGAAAAGTCCCCTCGAATCTCAGTGGATAACCGGCCTGTGGATAACCACTCATTCCGCGCACAGCTTATCCGACAGCGCAGCACAGGCTGATCACGGCTTTCCCTTGTAGTTGTCATTCCCTCTACGCCAAGCACCATAAGGGCTGCGGTTAGTTATCCACAGACACCTGCCAGCCTTGCCTTTATAAGCTTCACAGAAAAGCTTTAAATAATTCCCTTCTTTTTATATCTGTGAGCGATGGCTTTGCGAACCGATTCGCCGGCTCTCATCTATTTAAAGGAAACGTTGGTTGGAAATTGACCTAGGGTCTTGCTTTCTCTAGAATCCCCGGTCTCTTAAAACAGGGGCCATTCCGGCCCGTTGTGGACGAACCAGGTAACACGACATGAAACGTACTTTCCAACCAAGCACTATCAAACGCGCTCGTACCCACGGTTTCCGTGCTCGCATGGCTACCAAGAACGGTCGTGCCGTCCTGTCGCGTCGCCGCGCCAAAGGTCGCGCACGTCTGGCAGTTTGATAATCCGGCATTGGAGGTGAGTCAGGACTTCAGTCGGGAAAAGCGTCTGCTTACACCCCGGCATTTCAAGGCAGTCTTTGACTCCCCTACCGGTAAGGTTCCGGGGAAAAATCTCCTGCTCCTTGCACGCAGCAATGATCTCGATTACCCCCGATTAGGGCTGGTTATCGGGAAAAAGAGCGTCAAGCTCTCTGTGCAGCGCAATCGCCTCAAACGTCTGATGCGCGAATCGTTTCGCCTGAACCAGGATTCACTGGTCGGCTGGGACATCGTTATCGTCGCGCGCAAAGGTTTGGGTGACGTAGAAAACCCCGAATTGATTCAGCACTTCGGCAAGCTCTGGAAGCGTCTGGCGCGCAACAAGCCCGCTCCGGCGGCCAATACCGAAACTGTAGGGGTAGACAGTCCCGATGCGTAAACTGGCACTCCTTCCGATCCAGTTTTACCGCTACGCCATTAGTCCCCTGATGGCCAGTCACTGTCGTTTCTACCCCAGCTGTTCCTGCTACGCGTATGAAGCCATAGAAAACCATGGCCTTTTGCGCGGTGGCTGGCTGACCTTTCGTCGTTTAGGTCGCTGTCATCCGTGGAATCCCGGCGGCTACGACCCGGTTCCGCCTATCCCTACCTCCCGTTCTTCTTCGATGGCCGAGTAATCATGGATATCAAACGCACGATCCTGATCGTCGCCCTGGCAATCGTGTCTTACGTCATGGTTCTTAAATGGAACCAGGACTATGGCCAGGCTGCCCTGCCGACTCAGAATGTTGCAGCCAGCAATACTGCACCGAGCCTGCCGGACACCGCTTCCGGCAACAACGCTGCCAGCAGTGATGACATACCTCGCGCGGCAAGCGAAACCAGCGCCCCTGCCGAAGCTCCCGTGGCTGCAAGCAAAGACCTCATTCAGGTCAAGACGGACGTGCTCGAGCTGGCAATCGATCCACAAGGTGGTGACATCGCACAGTTGAAGCTGCCGCTTTATCCACGTCGTCAGGATCATCCGGAAATCCCGTTCCAGTTGTTCGATAACGGCAACGAGCGGACTTATCTGGCCCAGAGTGGCCTGATCGGCACCAACGGCCCGGATGCAAACCCGGCCGGTCGTCCGGTTTACTCCGCCGAAAAGAAGACTTACCAACTGGCTGACGGCCAGGACCAATTGGTTGTCGACCTGAAATTCAGCAAGGACGGCGTCAACTACATCAAGCGTTTCACTCTGAAACGTGGCCTGTATGACGTGACCGTTTCCTACCTGATCGACAACCAGAGCGCCCAGCCGTGGTCTGGCGCTATGTTCGCGCAACTGAAACGCGACGCCAGCGATGATCCTTCTTCCAGCACCGCCACCGGTACCGCGACTTACCTGGGTGCTGCCCTGTGGACAAGTTCGGAGCCGTACAAGAAAGTGTCCATGAAGGACATGGACAAGGCGCAGCTCAAGGAAACTGTTCAAGGTGGCTGGGTTGCTTGGCTGCAGCATTATTTCGTCACCGCCTGGATTCCACAGAAGGGCGAAACAAACATCGTCCAGACGCGTAAGGACAGCAGGGGCAACTACATCGTCGGCTACACCGGCCCGGCCCTGACCGCAGCGCCTGGCGCGAAAGCCGAAACCAGTGCCATTCTGTATGCCGGTCCGAAAAGCCAGGCTGTGTTGAAAGAATTGTCCCCAGGTCTGGAACTGACGGTGGACTACGGTTTCCTGTGGTTCATTGCCCAGCCGATCTTCTGGCTGCTGCAACATATCCACAGCATCGTCGGTAACTGGGGCTGGTCGATCATTTTCCTGACCATGCTGATCAAGGGAATCTTCTTCCCATTGTCGGCCGCCAGCTATAAATCGATGGCTCGCATGCGCGCCGTGGCTCCGAAACTGGCCGCTCTGAAAGAGCAACATGGCGACGATCGTCAGAAAATGTCCCAGGCCATGATGGAGCTGTACAAGAAAGAGAAGATCAACCCGCTGGGTGGATGCTTGCCGATTCTCGTACAAATGCCTGTATTCCTGGCGCTGTACTGGGTTCTGCTGGAAAGCGTGGAGATGCGCCAGGCGCCGTTCATGCTGTGGATTACCGACCTGTCGATCAAGGATCCGTTCTTCATCCTGCCGATCATCATGGGCGCCACCATGTTCATCCAGCAGCAGTTGAACCCGACACCTCCGGACCCGATGCAAGCGAAGGTCATGAAAATGATGCCGATCATCTTCACCTTCTTCTTCCTGTGGTTCCCGGCCGGCCTGGTGCTGTACTGGGTTGTGAACAACGTGTTGTCCATTACTCAACAGTGGTACATCACGCGTAAGATCGAATCGGCTACGAAAAAAGCCGAGGCGTAACTTGCACTGTGGATAACCACACAAAACGCCCCCTCGTGGGGCGTTTTGCTATCTGTCATTTTTGTCTGGATACAGGTTTATGAGCGCACCTCGTGAAACCATCGCCGCCGTTGCCACTGCCCAGGGACGAGGTGGAGTTGGCATCGTCCGGATCTCAGGGCCTTTGGCCAGTGTCGCAGCCAAAGCCATCAGTGGACGTGAGCTCAAGCCGCGGTTCGCTCATTACGGCCCGTTCTTCAGCGCTGACCAACAGGTACTCGACGAAGGCCTTGCCTTGTATTTTCCTGGACCGAATTCCTTTACCGGAGAAGACGTCCTGGAGCTGCAAGGCCACGGCGGGCCTATCGTGCTGGATATGTTGCTCAAGCGCTGCCTGGAACTGGGCTGCCGCCTCGCCAGGCCGGGAGAATTCAGCGAACGGGCCTTCCTCAACGACAAACTCGACCTGGCCCAGGCTGAAGCGATTGCCGACCTGATCGAAGCCAGTTCTGCACAGGCTGCGCGCAATGCCTTGCGTTCATTGCAGGGTGCCTTTTCACAGCGTGTGCATAACCTTACCGAGCAGTTGATCGGCCTGCGGATCTACGTCGAGGCGGCAATCGACTTTCCTGAGGAAGAAATCGACTTTCTTGCTGATGGCCACGTCCTCAACATGTTGGATAAGGTTCGTGACGAGTTATCCACAGTCCTGCACGAAGCCGGGCAAGGCGCTTTGTTGCGTGACGGCATGACAGTGGTGATCGCAGGCCGGCCGAATGCCGGCAAATCGAGCCTGCTGAACGCCCTGGCCGGTCGAGAGGCGGCGATCGTCACCGAGATTGCCGGCACGACTCGGGATATCTTGCGTGAACATATCCACATCGACGGCATGCCCCTGCACGTTGTGGATACCGCAGGACTGCGCGATACCGATGACCAGGTTGAAAAGATTGGGGTAGAACGTGCGCTGAAGGCCATTGGCGAGGCAGACCGGGTATTGCTGGTAGTCGACGCCACGGCACCGGAAGCGACCGATCCCTTCGCCTTGTGGCCCGAATTTCTCGAAGTCCGTCCGGATCCGGCGAAAGTCACGCTGATTCGTAACAAGGCGGATCTGACAGGGGAGGCGATAGCGCTCGAAGTGAGCGACGATGGTCATGTCACCCTCAGCCTGAGTGCAAAAGCGGCAGGCGAAGGGCTGGAACTGCTGCGGGATCACCTCAAGGCCTGCATGGGCTATGAACAGACCTCGGAAAGCAGCTTCAGTGCCCGGCGCCGGCATCTCGAGGCGTTGCGTCAGGCCAGCGCAGCGCTGGAACACGGACGTACCCAACTGACCCTCGCGGGCGCCGGGGAGTTACTGGCTGAGGATCTGCGCCAAGCCCAACATTTCCTCGGTGAAATCACCGGGGCTTTCAGCTCCGATGACCTGCTCGGGCGGATCTTCTCCAGCTTCTGCATCGGCAAGTAATCCCCTTCTTCAAAAACCGGGCTGGGCGCTGAATTCAATCGTGCCAGCCCGACCTCTCTTTCTCATCCTCGATAGCCCTTCATGGCGGCTCGCCCGTGGACGGATTCCAGCCGTTCTGTGGATTAAGCCCTGTGAATAACTGCCGCTGAGCTCCGTTGATAATCCCCCTTCAAAACTGGAGATAACGGCCTCTGTGGATAACAGGCCCCTTCATCCACAGGCTTACACCGGTTATCCAACCCCTTCATTGGCAGATGACCACAGGGTTCAGGATCTCTGTACAGTAGATAAATAAAGGCTTGTGTGGATTTATCCACAGATCGGTAGGGGCGTAAGAATAAACATAAAAACAAAGATTTTATAAATTTCTCTTTTTTTAAATTTTTAACCGCGAGTTCTCCACAGCTGGTTAAATTTTGTGCAAAGGGTTCTTTAGGAAGGGGGAAGTCCCTATACTTGCCGACCTGGTTCAGAAAACCCCAGGCCAGACTCATAACCTTTTTCCGAATTACCTGAATAAAGCAGGCACGAGGTGCGTGGTGGATTTCCCTTCCCGTTTTGAAGTGATCGTCATCGGCGGCGGTCATGCCGGTACCGAGGCAGCACTTGCATCAGCACGCATGGGCGCAAAAACCCTGCTGTTGACGCATAACGTGGAAACCCTCGGCGCCATGAGCTGCAACCCTGCCATTGGTGGGATCGGTAAAAGCCACTTGGTCAAGGAGATCGACGCCCTCGGCGGTGCGATGGCCATGGCGACCGATAAAGGTGGTATCCAGTTTCGCGTATTGAACAGCCGCAAGGGCCCAGCCGTTCGCGCTACTCGCGCCCAGGCAGACCGGGTCCTGTACAAGGCTGCTGTCCGTGAAATTCTGGAAAACCAGCCGAACCTGTGGATATTTCAACAAGCAGCCGATGACCTGATTGTCGAGCAGGATCAGGTCCGGGGTGTCGTGACTCAAATGGGCCTGCGTTTCTTCGCCGAATCCGTGGTGTTGACCACCGGAACCTTCCTCGGTGGACTTATCCACATCGGGTTGCAGAATTACTCCGGCGGCCGTGCCGGCGATCCACCGTCCATCGCGCTGGCCCAGCGTTTGCGGGAATTACCCTTGCGTGTCGGTCGGTTGAAAACCGGTACGCCGCCGCGCATCGACGGCCGATCTGTGGATTTCTCGGTCATGACTGAGCAGCCGGGCGACACTCCGATCCCCGTGATGTCGTTCATGGGCTCGAAAGAGCAGCACCCGACACAGGTGAGTTGCTGGATCACCCACACCAATGCTCGTACCCACGAAATCATCGCCGCCAACCTGGATCGTTCGCCGATGTATTCCGGCGTGATCGAAGGCGTCGGCCCGCGTTATTGCCCGTCCATCGAAGACAAGATTCATCGCTTTGCCGACAAGGAAAGCCATCAGGTCTTCATCGAGCCGGAAGGGCTGACGACCCATGAGCTGTATCCGAACGGGATTTCCACCTCCCTTCCGTTCGATGTGCAACTGCAGATCGTGCAATCGATCCGTGGCATGGAAAACGCTCACATCGTGCGTCCGGGCTACGCCATCGAATACGACTATTTCGACCCCCGCGATCTGAAATACAGCCTGGAAACCAAAGTCATCGGCGGCCTGTTTTTTGCCGGGCAGATCAATGGAACCACCGGTTACGAAGAGGCCGGCGCCCAAGGGCTGCTGGCGGGAACCAACGCCGCGCTGCGTGCTCAGGGCAAGGACAGCTGGTGCCCGCGTCGCGATGAGGCGTACATCGGTGTGCTGGTCGATGACCTGATTACCCTGGGTACCCAGGAACCCTATCGGATGTTCACTTCCCGTGCCGAATATCGCCTGATCCTGCGCGAAGACAACGCCGATCTACGCCTGACCGAGAAAGGTCGGGAGCTGGGGTTGGTGGATGATGTGCGCTGGGCCGCGTTCTGCAAGAAACGCGAAGGGATCGAGCTGGAAGAACAACGCCTGAAAAGCACCTGGGTTCGCCCGGGCACCGCGCAGGGCGATGCCATTGCGGAAAAATTCGGAACGCCGTTGACCCACGAATACAACTTGCTCAACCTCCTGAGCCGTCCGGAAATCGACTATGCCGGACTGGTGGAAGTGACGGGCGAGGGTGCGCAGGATCCCCAGGTGGCCGAGCAGGTCGAGATCAAGACCAAGTACGCCGGTTACATCGACCGCCAACAGGACGAAATTGCCCGTTTGCGCGCCAGCGAAGATACGAAACTGCCTGTGGATATCGATTACACGGTGATCTCCGGCCTGTCGAAAGAAATTCAGAGCAAGCTCGGTGCAACCCGTCCGGAAACCCTGGGCCAGGCATCGCGTGTGCCAGGCGTGACCCCGGCGGCGATTTCCCTGTTGATGATTCATTTGAAAAAACGCGGCGCGGGCCGTCAGTTGGAGCAAAGCGCTTGAGTTCGATGGTCACCTCGCAACACGCCGAAGAGTTATCCACAGGTGCCCGCCAGCTCGGGATCAGCCTGAGTGATGCCCAGCATGCGCAACTGCTGGGTTATCTGGCGCTGTTGATCAAATGGAACAAGGCGTACAACCTGACTGCAGTCCGTGATCCGGACGAAATGGTTTCGCGCCACCTGCTCGACAGCCTCAGCGTGATGTCTTTCATCGAAAACGGTCGCTGGCTCGATGTAGGCAGCGGCGGAGGCATGCCGGGTATTCCGTTGGCGATCCTGTTTCCGGACGCGCAAGTCACCTGCCTGGACAGCAACGGCAAGAAGACCCGCTTCCTGACCCAGGTCAAACTCGAACTCAAATTGGATAACCTGCAAGTTATCCACAGTCGCGTAGAAGCGTTCCAGCCTGAACAACCTTTCGACGGGATCATTTCCCGTGCATTCAGCAGCATGGAGAACTTCAGCAACTGGACTCGCCATCTGGGCGATGCCAATACGCGATGGCTGGCAATGAAGGGCGTCCATCCGGCCGATGAGCTGGTAGCATTGCCGGCAGACTTTCACCTCGATAGCGAACACGCCCTGGCCGTACCCGGTTGCCAAGGCCAACGCCATCTGCTGATACTGCGCCGCACGGCATGATTGGGAATACAAGCAAGAATGGCTAAGGTATTCGCGATAGCGAACCAGAAAGGTGGTGTGGGTAAAACCACCACCTGCATCAACCTCGCAGCATCCCTGGTCGCGACCAAGCGCCGGGTGCTGTTGATCGATCTTGATCCACAGGGCAACGCCACCATGGGCAGCGGTGTGGATAAACATGGCCTGGAAAACTCCATCTACGACGTTCTGATCGGTGAATGCGATCTGGGCCAGGCCATGCATTTCTCCGAGCACGGCGGTTATCAACTGCTGCCGGCCAACCGTGACCTGACGGCCGCCGAAGTGGTGCTGCTGGAAATGCAGATGAAGGAAAGCCGTCTGCGCAGTGCTTTGGCGCCGATCCGGGAAAACTACGACTACATCCTGATCGACTGCCCACCATCGTTGTCGATGCTTACCTTGAACGCCCTGGTTGCCGCCGATGGGGTCATTATCCCCATGCAGTGCGAGTACTTCGCCCTGGAAGGGTTGAGCGACCTTGTGGATAACATCAAGCGCATTTCCGAGCTGCTTAACCCTGACCTGAAAGTCGAAGGCCTGTTGCGCACCATGTACGACCCGCGCCTGAGCCTGATGAACGACGTGTCGGTCCAGCTCAAGGAGCATTTCGGCGAGCAACTCTACGACACGGTCATTCCGCGTAACATCCGTCTGGCCGAAGCGCCGAGCTACGGCATGCCGGCCCTGGCCTACGACAAACAATCCCGTGGTGCGCTGGCCTACCTGGCCCTGGCGGGCGAGATGGTTCGCCGCCAGCGCCGTAACCCACGCACCGCTGCCGCCCAGCCAACTTAAGGAAACCCCATGGCCGTCAAGAAACGTGGTCTCGGACGTGGACTGGACGCGCTGCTCAGCGGTCCCACCGTCAGTGCGCTGGAAGAGCAGGCCGTACAGGCCGACCAGCGCGAGCTGCAACACCTGCCGCTGGACCTGATCCAGCGGGGCAAATACCAGCCGCGCCGGGACATGGATCCGCAGGCGTTGGAGGAGCTGGCGCAGTCGATCAAAAACCAGGGCGTCATGCAGCCGATAGTGGTGCGTCCCATCGGCAGTGGTCGTTTCGAGATCATTGCCGGTGAACGCCGCTGGCGCGCCAGCCAGCAGGCCGGTCAGGAAACCATTCCGGCAATGGTGCGCGATGTGCCTGATGAAACCGCCATTGCCATGGCGCTGATCGAGAACATTCAGCGCGAAGACCTCAACCCGATCGAGGAGGCGGTGGCCCTGCAGCGGTTGCAGCAGGAGTTCCAGCTGACTCAACAACAGGTTGCCGAGGCGGTGGGCAAGTCTCGCGTGACCGTGGCCAACCTGTTGCGTTTGATTGCATTGCCGGAAGTCATCAAGACCATGCTGTCCCATGGCGACCTGGAAATGGGTCATGCCCGGGCCCTGCTCGGTTTGCCGGAAAATCAACAGGTTGAAGGGGCGCGACATGTTGTCGCACGAGGTCTTACCGTGCGCCAGACCGAGGCACTGGTTCGGCAATGGCTCAATGGTAAGCCGGCCCCTGTCGAAGCCCCCAAACCCGACCCGGATATCGCTCGCCTGGAACAGCGCCTGGCCGAGCGCCTGGGCTCTGCGGTGCAGATTCGCCACGGCAAGAAGGGCAAGGGGCAGTTGGTGATTGGCTATAACTCCCTCGATGAGTTGCAAGGGGTCCTTGCACACATTCGCTGAAACAATTGCTCTTGTAGCGCGCAGTCGGAAATCACTACCCGACAGTTGAATAGGGGCAGAACCGCCCCTATACTCTGCGCGCATTTTGTCGGCACAAATTATGCCAAGTTATTGATTTCAGGCAGCCGACCCTTGGAGAGCAAAAGCGATGGAAACCCGCACGCCAAACCGCTTGCCGTTTCATCGTCTGGCAGTTTTCCCGGTCTTGATGGCCCAGTTCGTCGTTGTACTGATCGCCACCTTGGCGCTCTGGCAATGGAAGGGAGTCGTCGCCGGATACTCAGGTCTTTGCGGAGGCCTGATAGCCTTGCTTCCCAATATTTACTTCGCTCACAGGGCATTTCGGTTTTCCGGCGCCCGAGCAGCCCAGGCTATCGTCCGGTCTTTTTATGCCGGCGAGGCGGGGAAACTGATTTTGACGGCAGTGCTCTTTGCACTGACGTTCGCAGGTGTGAAGCCACTGGCGCCGCTGGCTGTATTCGGCGTGTTCGTGCTGACCCAACTGGTCAGCTGGTTCGCTCCCCTGCTAATGAGAACAAGACTTTTGAGACCTTAGGGCGTTTGAGGCAACCATGGCAGAGACAACCGCTTCGGGCTATATCCAGCACCACTTGCAGAACCTGACCTTCGGTCAGCTACCCAACGGCGGCTGGGGCTTTGCCCACTCCGCAGCAGAAGCCAAGGAGATGGGTTTCTGGGCTTTCCACGTCGATACCCTCGGCTGGTCGATCGCATTGGGCCTGATCTTCGTTTTCCTGTTCCGCATGGCGGCGAAGAAGGCGACTTCGGGTCAGCCCGGTGCCTTGCAGAACTTCGTTGAAGTGCTGGTCGAGTTTGTCGACGGCAGCGTGAAGGACAGCTTCCACGGTCGTAGCCCGGTAATCGCACCACTGGCGCTGACCATCTTCGTCTGGGTGTTCCTGATGAACGCCATCGACCTGATCCCGGTCGACTGGATTCCTCAACTGGCCATCCTGATCTCCGGCGACCACCACATCCCGTTCCGTGCCGTGTCGACCACCGACCCGAACGCGACCCTGGGCATGGCGTTCTCGGTTTTCGCACTGATCATTTTCTATAGCATCAAGGTCAAGGGCATCGGCGGCTTCATCGGCGAATTGACCCTGCACCCATTCGGCAGCAAGAACATCCTCGTTCAGGCCCTGCTGATCCCGGTGAACTTCCTGCTGGAATTCGTGACCCTGATCGCCAAGCCAATCTCTCTGGCCCTGCGTCTGTTCGGCAACATGTATGCCGGCGAGCTGGTGTTCATCCTGATCGCTGTGATGTTCGGCAGCGGCCTGCTCTGGCTCAGCGGCCTGGGCGTAGCACTGCAGTGGGCGTGGGCTGTGTTCCACATCCTGATCATCACCCTGCAGGCGTTCATCTTCATGATGCTGACCATCGTCTACCTGTCGATGGCGCACGAAGAAAACCATTAAGGCCAGTCTCGACTAGTCTGATGTCCTTCCCGGTCAAACGGGAGGGGGCCCGAACAGGCCATGATGAAACGATTTGTTTTACCGCTTTAAATTAAAAAAACCTAAACCATACGACGTAAAAGTCGGGAGGAAAGATGGAAACTGTAGTTGGTCTAACCGCTATCGCTGTTGCACTGTTGATCGGCCTGGGCGCACTGGGTACCGCAATTGGTTTCGGCCTGCTGGGCGGCAAGTTCCTGGAAGGCGCTGCGCGTCAGCCAGAAATGGTTCCAATGCTGCAAGTCAAAATGTTCATCGTTGCCGGTCTGCTCGACGCCGTAACCATGATCGGTGTTGGTATCGCTCTGTTCTTCACCTTTGCGAACCCGTTCGTTGGTCAGATCGCTGGCTAATTACTCGGATTTTTCGAGTAGTTTGATGTGATGGACAACGTAACTGCGAGGTGTTGGCGTGAACATTAATGCGACCCTGATTGGCCAGTCCGTTGCGTTCCTGATTTTTGTATTGTTCTGCATGAAGTTCGTATGGCCTCCGGTCATTGCGGCGCTGCACGAACGTCAAAAGAAGATCGCAGATGGTCTGGACGCTGCCAGCCGTGCAGCTCGCGACCTGGAGTTGGCCCAAGAGAAAGTGGGTCAGCAACTGCGCGAAGCGAAAGCCCAGGCAGCTGAAATCATCGAGCAAGCCAAGAAACGCGGTACCCAGATCGTCGATGAAGCCCGTGAACAGGCTCGCGTCGAAGCTGACCGTGTGAAGGCTCAGGCTCAAGCCGAGATCGAACAGGAACTCAACAGTGTCAAAGACGCTCTGCGTGCCCAAGTGGGTAGCCTGGCCGTTGGCGGTGCTTCGAAGATCCTGGGTGCCACAATCGATCAAAACGCGCACGCAGAGCTGGTAAACAAACTGGCTGCTGAAATCTAAGCGAGGGCGATCATGGCAGAACTGACCACGTTGGCCCGACCTTACGCTAAGGCGGCCTTCGAGCACGCTCAGGCCCACCAGCAACTGGCCAATTGGTCAGCCATGCTCGGCCTGGCGGCAGCGGTGTCGAAAGATGACACCATGCAGCGCGTGCTCAAGGCCCCGCGACTGACGAGCGCAGAAAAGGCCGCCACGTTCATTGACGTGTGCGGCGACAAGTTCGATGCCAAGGCACAGAATTTCATCCACGTCGTTGCCGAAAACGACCGTCTCCCGCTTCTGCCGGAGATCGCCGCCCTGTTCGACCTGTATAAGGCCGAGCAGGAGAAGTCGGTAGACGTGGAAGTGACCAGTGCTTTCGCATTGAACCAAGAACAGCAAGACAAACTCGCCAAGGTTCTCAGTGCACGACTCAACCGGGAAGTGCGTCTGGACGTTACGGAAGACCCTGCCTTGATTGGTGGTGTCGTCATCCGCGCCGGTGACCTGGTTATCGATGGCTCGATTCGCGGCAAACTCGCGAAACTTGCCGAAGCATTGAAATCTTGAGTTTGAAGGGGCAGCAGAGCAATGCAGCAACTCAATCCTTCCGAAATAAGTGAAATTATCAAGGGCCGCATCGAAAAGCTCGATGTGACCTCCCAAGCCCGTAACGAAGGCACTGTCGTCAGCGTATCTGACGGCATCGTGCGGATTCACGGTCTGGCCGACGTCATGTACGGCGAGATGATCGAGTTTCCGGGCGGCGTCTACGGTATGGCCCTCAACCTGGAGCAAGACTCCGTAGGTGCTGTTGTACTGGGTGCCTACACGACTCTGGCTGAAGGCATGAGCGCCAAGTGCACCGGCCGCATCCTCGAAGTTCCGGTAGGTAAGGAACTGCTGGGTCGCGTTGTCGACGCACTGGGTAACCCTGTTGACGGCAAAGGTCCGCTGAACAACACCGAGACCGACGCGGTCGAGAAAGTTGCTCCAGGCGTGATCTGGCGTAAGTCGGTAGACCAGCCTGTACAGACTGGCTACAAGGCTGTCGATGCCATGATCCCTGTCGGCCGTGGCCAGCGTGAGCTGATCATCGGTGACCGTCAGATCGGTAAGACCGCCCTGGCGATCGACGCGATCATCAACCAGAAGAACAGCGGTATCTTCTGCGTATACGTGGCAATCGGTCAGAAGCAATCGACCATCGCCAACGTGGTTCGCAAGCTGGAAGAGAACGGTGCCCTGGCTAACACCATCATCGTTGCTGCCAGTGCCTCCGAATCGGCTGCGCTGCAGTTCCTGGCACCGTACTCCGGTTGCACCATGGGCGAATTCTTCCGCGACCGCGGTGAAGACGCGCTGATCGTTTATGACGATCTGTCCAAGCAAGCAGTGGCTTACCGCCAGATTTCCCTGCTGCTGCGCCGTCCGCCAGGACGTGAAGCCTACCCAGGTGACGTGTTCTATCTCCACTCCCGTCTGCTGGAGCGCGCATCCCGCGTTTCGGAAGAGTACGTCGAGAAGTTCACCAACGGCGCTGTCACTGGCAAGACCGGTTCCCTGACCGCCCTGCCAATCATCGAAACCCAGGCTGGCGACGTTTCCGCGTTCGTTCCGACCAACGTGATTTCCATCACCGACGGTCAGATCTTCCTGGAATCGGCCATGTTCAACTCGGGTATCCGCCCTGCTGTGAACGCCGGTGTTTCGGTATCCCGTGTGGGTGGTGCCGCTCAGACCAAGATCATCAAGAAGCTGTCCGGTGGTATCCGTACCGCCCTGGCCCAGTACCGTGAACTGGCGGCATTCGCCCAGTTCGCTTCTGACCTGGACGAAGCGACCCGTAAGCAACTTGAGCATGGTCAGCGCGTTACCGAGCTGATGAAGCAGAAGCAATACGCACCGATGTCGATCGCTGACATGGCGCTGTCGCTGTATGCCGCTGAGCGTGGGTTCCTGACTGACATTGAAATCGCCAAGATCGGCAGCTTCGAACAAGCGCTGATCGCTTTCTTCAACCGCGATCACGCCGATTTGATGGCCAAGATCAACGTGAAGGGTGACTTCAATGACGAAATCGACGCAGGCCTCAAAGCCGGTATCGAGAAGTTCAAGGCCACCCAAACCTGGTAAGCCGCAGCGGGAGCCGCAAGGCTCCCGCTTGCTAACCTGATAGGTGTTACATGGCAGGCGCAAAAGAGATTCGCAGTAAGATTGCGAGCATCAAAAGCACGCAAAAGATTACCAGCGCCATGGAAAAAGTGGCGGTCAGCAAAATGCGCAAGGCACAAATGCGCATGGCTGCTAGCCGTCCTTATGCGGAGCGCATCCGCCAGGTGATTGGTCATCTGGCCAACGCCAACCCGGAATATCGCCACCCGTTCATGATCGACCGCGCCGTCAAGCGCGTCGGTTACGTTGTGGTGAGCAGTGACCGTGGTCTGTGCGGTGGCTTGAACACCAACCTGTTCAAGGCTCTGGTCAAGGACATGGCGGTAAACCGCGAACAAGGCGTCGAGATCGATCTGTGCGTGGTAGGTAGCAAGGGTGCGGCTTTCTTCCGCAACTTCGGCGGTAACGTCGTCGCCGCTATCAGCCACCTGGGTGAAGAACCGTCGATCAATGACTTGATCGGCAGCGTCAAGGTGATGCTGGATGCTTACCTGGAAGGCCGGATCGACCGCCTGTCCGTGGTATCCAACAAGTTCATCAATACCATGACGCAACAGCCAACCGTGGAGCAGTTGATTCCACTGGTGGCGACCCCGGAACAGGAACTCAAGCACCACTGGGACTATCTCTACGAACCGGATGCCAAGGAGCTGCTCGACGGCTTGATGGTCCGCTACGTGGAGTCGCAGGTCTACCAGGCGGTGGTCGAGAACAACGCAGCTGAACAAGCAGCGCGGATGATCGCGATGAAGAACGCTACCGACAACGCCGGTGATTTGATCAGCGATTTGCAGCTGATCTACAACAAGGCGCGTCAGGCTGCGATCACCCAAGAGATCTCGGAAATCGTCGGCGGCGCTGCCGCGGTTTAACGGTTCAAATATTCAGAGGATCCAGCTATGAGTAGCGGACGTATCGTTCAAATCATCGGCGCCGTTATCGACGTGGAATTTCCACGCGACAGCGTACCGAGCATCTACGACGCCTTGAAGGTTCAGGGCGCCGAAACCACTCTGGAAGTTCAGCAACAGCTGGGCGACGGCGTGGTTCGTACCATTGCGATGGGCTCCACCGAGGGCTTGAAGCGCGGTCTGGACGTCAACAACACTGGCGCAGCCATTTCCGTACCGGTCGGTAAAGCGACCCTGGGCCGGATCATGGACGTACTGGGCAACCCGATCGACGAAGCTGGCCCGATTGGCGAAGAAGAGCGTTGGGGCATTCACCGTCCTGCGCCGTCCTTCGCTGAGCAAGCTGGCGGCAACGACCTGCTGGAAACCGGCATCAAGGTTATCGACCTGGTTTGCCCGTTCGCCAAGGGTGGTAAGGTTGGTCTGTTCGGTGGTGCCGGTGTAGGCAAGACCGTAAACATGATGGAACTGATCCGTAACATCGCCATCGAGCACAGCGGTTATTCCGTGTTCGCCGGTGTGGGTGAGCGTACTCGTGAGGGTAACGACTTCTACCACGAGATGAAGGATTCCAACGTTCTGGACAAAGTGGCACTGGTCTACGGCCAGATGAACGAGCCGCCGGGAAACCGTCTGCGCGTAGCCCTGACCGGCCTGACCATGGCCGAGAAGTTCCGTGACGAAGGTAACGACGTTCTGCTGTTCGTCGACAACATCTACCGTTACACCCTGGCCGGTACCGAAGTATCCGCACTGCTGGGCCGTATGCCTTCGGCAGTAGGCTACCAGCCGACCCTGGCTGAAGAGATGGGCGTGCTGCAAGAGCGCATCACTTCGACCAAGCAAGGCTCGATCACCTCGATCCAGGCCGTATACGTGCCTGCGGACGACTTGACCGACCCGTCGCCAGCAACCACCTTCGCCCACTTGGACGCCACCGTCGTTCTGTCCCGTGACATCGCTTCCCTGGGTATCTACCCAGCGGTAGACCCACTGGACTCGACTTCCCGTCAGCTGGACCCGAACGTGATCGGCAACGAGCACTACGAGACCGCTCGTGGCGTTCAGTACGTGCTGCAGCGCTACAAAGAGCTGAAGGACATCATCGCGATCCTGGGTATGGACGAACTGTCGGAAACCGACAAGCAGTTGGTAGCCCGCGCTCGTAAGATCCAGCGCTTCTTGTCGCAGCCGTTCTTCGTGGCTGAAGTCTTCACCGGTGCTTCGGGTAAATACGTTTCCCTGAAAGACACCATTGCTGGCTTCAAAGGCATCCTCAACGGTGACTACGACCACCTGCCAGAACAAGCGTTCTACATGGTCGGTGGCATCGAAGAAGCGATCGAGAAAGCCAAGAAACTGTAATCCCGGCGCCCGGTAACGGGCGCTAATTTAGGTTGAGGCAATCAGATGGCTATGACAGTCCATTGCGATATCGTCAGTGCGGAAGGGGAAATCTTCTCCGGTCTGGTCGAGTTTGTGGTTGCGCATGGTGAGCTGGGTGATCTTGGTATCGCTCTGGGGCACGCACCGCTGATCACCAGCTTGAAGCCAGGTCCGATTAGTCTGACCAAGCAGGGCGGGGAAAAGGAGGTGTTCTACATCTCCGGTGGTTTCCTCGAGGTTCAGCCGAACATGGTCAAGGTCCTTGCCGACACCGTGCAACGCGCTGCCGACCTGGACGAAGCCTCCGCTCAGGAAGCCGTCAAGGCTGCCGAGAAGGCACTGCACGAAAAAGGCGCAGACTTCGACTACGGTTCTGCTGCTGCACGTCTGGCCGAGGCTGCAGCCCAGCTGCGCACCGTCCAGCAGATCCGCAAGAAGTTCGGCGGTTAAGCCGTCAGCTTTCTGTGCGATTGATTAAAAAGGGTAGCCTCGGCTACCCTTTTTTCTTTTCCCGACACTCATCATCTGGTCACAGCCGCTGACCACCCAGGATTGGTAGCCAGTCATGTCTCTCGAAATCGTTATTCTCGCGGCCGGTCAAGGCACCCGCATGCGTTCGGCGCTGCCCAAGGTCCTGCACCCGGTCGCCGGCAACTCCATGCTGGGTCATGTTATCCACAGCGCCCGCCAGCTCAATCCACAGCGCATTCATGTGGTCATTGGTCATGGCGCCGACGCAGTACGTGAACGTCTGGCGGCGGACGATCTGAATTTTGTTCTGCAGGACAAACAATTGGGAACCGGCCATGCGGTGGCTCAGGCCGTGCCTTTCATCAATGCCGACACGGTGCTGATTCTCTATGGCGATGTACCGTTGATTGAAGTCGACACGTTGCAGCGCTTGCTCAAGCACGCCGCGCCGCAACAGCTGGGTCTGCTGACCGTCGAGCTGGATGATCCCACCGGTTACGGTCGCATTGTGCGCAACACCGACGGCCAGGTGACGGCCATCGTCGAGCAAAAAGATGCCAACGAAGCCCAACGCGCCATCACCGAAGGCAACACCGGAATTCTCGCTGTACCAGCTGCACGCTTGGGTGACTGGATGAGTCGTCTGTCGAACAACAATGCCCAGGGCGAGTATTACCTGACGGACGTGATTGCCATGGCCGTCGCGGACGGGCTGGTGGTGGCCACCGAACAACCCTTGGACGCAATGGAAGTGCAGGGCGCCAATGATCGCCGGCAACTGGCCGATCTGGAGCGCCACTATCAACTGCGTGCTGCTCATCGCTTGATGGCACAAGGCGTAACCCTGCGCGATCCGGCCCGTTTCGATGTACGGGGTGAAGTCAGCGTGGGCCGCGATGTGGTGATCGATATCAATGTCATCCTTGAAGGCAAGGTGGTGATCGAGGACGACGTCGTCATTGGTCCGAACTGCGTGATCAAGGACAGTACGCTGCGCAAGGGCGCGGTGATCAAGGCCAACACGCACCTCGAAGGCGCGATCATGGGCGAAGGCAGCGACGCCGGTCCGTTTGCTCGTCTGCGTCCCGGTTCCGTGCTGGAAGCCCGTGCCCATGTGGGTAACTTTGTAGAGTTGAAAAATGCTCACCTGGGCGAAGGCGCCAAGGCCGGACACCTGACCTATCTGGGCGACGCCGAGGTCGGCGCCCGCACCAACATCGGTGCGGGCACCATCACGTGTAATTACGATGGCGCCAACAAATGGAAGACCGTGTTGGGCGAGGATGTGTTCATCGGGTCCAATAACTCTTTGGTAGCCCCTGTGGATATCTCCAGCGGTGCAACCACGGCAGCCGGTTCGACCATCACGCAGAATGTGGATAACTCCCAGTTGGCCGTAGGACGTGCCCGGCAGAAGAATATTGACGGCTGGAAGCGTCCGGTGAAGAACAAGAAACCTTAAGTTATCCACAACCCAATGTGGGAGCGGGCTTGCTCGCGAAGGCGTCGGCACATTCGAAATAGATGCAAGTCGACCCTCCGCCTTCGCGAGCAAGCCCGCTCCCACAGGTATCTGATCGTTTCTGAATTTTTCTACCCTCGCCTTGACGAACCCTCTGTAATAGGTTTTGATTGCTTACGTTATCTTTCGAATCGAAACTTATAAACGCCATGTCGAAGCGCAACACCCCTCAACGCCGCCACAGTATCCTTGCATTGCTCCAGGAGCAGGGCGAGGTCAGTGTGGATGAATTGGCCAAGCGCTTCGAAACCTCGGAAGTTACGATTCGCAAGGATCTCGCCGCACTGGAAAGCAATGGCCTGTTGTTGCGTCGCTACGGTGGTGCCGTGCCGATGCCCCAGGAGCTGGTGGCCGATAACGGGCATACAGTCTCTAAATACAAACAGGCCATTGCCCGGGCCGCTGTGAAGCGGATCCGCGAACATGCGCGGATCATCATCGACAGCGGCAGTACCACTGCGGCCATGATTCCTGAACTGGGCCTGCAACCTGGGTTGGTGGTGATGACCAATTCCCTGCATGTGGCCAGCGCCTTGAACGAGCTGGAGCATGAGCCGGTGCTGCTGATGACCGGCGGCACCTGGGACCCTCATTCCGAATCGTTCCAGGGGCAGGTTGCCGAGCAAGTCCTGCGTTCCTATGACTTCGACCAGCTGTTCATCGGTGCCGACGGCATCGATCTGGTTCGTGGTACCACCACCTTCAACGAACTGCTGGGCCTGAGCCGTGTGATGGCTGAGGTTGCCCGCGAAGTGATCGTGATGGTGGAGGCCGACAAGGTCGGCCGAAAGATCCCCAATCTGGAACTGCCGTGGAGCAGCGTCCATACCCTTATTACCGATGATCGTCTGCCCGTGGAGGCACGCGACCAGATTCAGGCTCGTGGCATCCATGTGATCTGCGCGTCTGTCAGCCAGGAGAAATAACATGTGTGGAATCGTCGGCGCCGTCGCTGAACGCAACATCACCGCCATCTTGCTCGAAGGTCTCAAGCGCCTGGAATACCGCGGCTACGACAGTGCCGGTGTCGCGGTGTTCACCAACGACGAGAAACTCGAGCGCATGCGCCGTCCCGGCAAGGTCAGCGAGCTGGAGCAGGCTTTGGATGCCGAGCCGTTGATCGGCCGCCTGGGTATTGCCCACACCCGCTGGGCCACTCATGGTGCGCCCTGCGAGCGTAACGCTCATCCGCATTTCTCCGGCGACCTGGCGGTGGTACACAACGGCATCATCGAAAACCACGAAGCCCTGCGCGAACAGCTGAAGGCCTTGGACTATGCGTTCACCTCGGACACCGACACTGAAGTCATCGCCCACTTGCTCAACCACAAGCTCAAGGAGCTGAGAGACCTGACCGTAGCCCTCAAGGCCACCGTCAAGGAATTGCACGGCGCCTACGGCCTGGCGGTGATCAGCGCGAAACAACCGGATCGTGTGGTAGCGGCCCGTAGCGGCAGCCCGTTGGTCATTGGCCTGGGCCTGGGTGAGAATTTCCTGGCTTCCGATCAGTTGGCACTGCGTCAGGTCACCGACCGCTTCATGTATCTGGAGGAGGGCGATATCGCCGATATCCGCCGTGACAGCGTGCAGATCTGGGATCTGGATGGCAAAGCCGTCGAGCGCGAAACCGTGCAGTACCGCGACGGTGCCGAAGCGGCTGACAAGGGCGAGTTCCGCCACTTCATGCTCAAGGAAATCCACGAGCAACCGGCCGTCGTGCAGCGCACGCTGGAAGGGCGCATGAGCCAGAACCAGGTGCTGGTCCAGGCATTCGGCCCGCAGGCGGCCGAGCTGTTTGCCAAGGTTCGTAATGTACAGATTGTCGCCTGCGGCACCAGTTATCACGCTGGCATGGTGGCTCGTTACTGGCTGGAAGAGCTGGCTGGTATCCCTTGTCAGGTCGAAGTGGCCAGTGAGTTCCGCTATCGCAAGGTGGTGGTACAGCCGGACACCCTGTTCGTCACGATTTCACAATCCGGCGAAACCGCCGACACCCTGGCGGCGCTGCGTAATGCCAAGGAGCTGGGTTTCCTGGCCAGCCTGGCGATCTGCAACGTTGGTATCAGTTCGCTGGTGCGTGAATCCGACCTGACGCTGTTGACCCAGGCCGGCCGCGAAATCGGCGTGGCTTCGACCAAGGCATTCACCACGCAACTGGTGGGCCTGCTGTTGCTGACCCTGTCCCTGGGCCAAGTACGCGGTACGCTGGGCGAGGGCATCGAAGCCAAGTTGGTGGAAGAGCTGCGTCGCCTGCCGGCCCGTCTGGGCGAGGCGCTGGCGATGGACAGCACCGTGGAGAAAATCGCCGAACTGTTCGCCGAGAAGAACCACACCCTGTTCCTGGGCCGTGGCGCACAATTCCCGGTGGCGATGGAAGGCGCCCTGAAGCTCAAGGAAATTTCCTATATCCACGCCGAAGCCTACCCGGCCGGCGAACTCAAGCACGGCCCATTGGCCCTTGTGGACAACGACATGCCGGTGGTCACCGTAGCGCCGAACAACGAACTGCTGGAGAAGCTCAAGTCCAACCTGCAGGAAGTGCGCGCCCGTGGCGGTCAGTTGATCGTCTTTGCCGACGAAAAGGCCGGCATGACCAACGGCGAAGGCACTCATGTGGTGCATATGCCGCACATCCACGACATCTTGTCGCCGATCCTCTACACCCTTCCGCTGCAACTGCTGTCGTACTACGTGGCGGTGCTCAAGGGGACCGATGTGGACCAGCCGCGCAATCTGGCGAAGTCTGTGACGGTGGAGTGAGTCGTCTACCAAGAGTCCGGTTTCTTTGTGATCTACGTAATGAATCTGTTCGGGTTTAGCGCCGCTAAACCCGCTCATTCTTCCAAGACGCATCGTTCCTTACGCATAGCTGGCCCTTCGCCAAGTAGCTGAAAAGAACCCGACTCAGCATCTGCGCTCCTCTTGAGAAACCAAATTTTGTTTTGAAGGTATTTTTTCGATTTTTTCGATAATATGAAAAAATATTTTCTGTTCTCCCGGTAAAAGTCGATATCAGGCATCTCTATGCTAGTATTTTTTCAAATCCTCTAAGAAACTGAAAAAATACTGCCATGCCCAAAAAAACAGCACCCCTCATGCCACCCGCTGAGCGGCTCCTGCGCCAGCTTGGCGAACGGATCGAGCTGGCTCGTAAGCGTCGTAAGATCACTGCGACGCAAATGGCTGCGCGTGCGGGCATGAGCGCCCCTACGTTAAGGGCGCTGGAAAGTGGCAGTCCTGCTGTGACCATAGGGGCTTACGTCTCGGTATTGGTAGTCTTGGGCCTGGAGAAGGACCTTGAATTGCTCGCACGCACGGATGAGTTAGGCCGTGATCTGCAAGATGCTGAATTGAAAGGACGTTCTGCAGTCGAGCACATCAAGCCAAAAGTAAGGCTGCCTCATGTTCATTGGAACAATTTGATCAGCGTTTCGGCAAAAGAGAATAGTACTGCATCGCCAACCGCTTCCAGCCCGAGCCAGACAAGCTCTGAACTGGCCAAGAAGCTTTTAGGGGACGACGATGCCTGAAAGGATTTTCGTCTACGCAGACTGGAATGAAACAGCACCCGTACTGCTTGGAACCCTTCATTCCCGCAGATTGGCAGGATCCGAGCGTATGGAGTTTGAGTACGCACGGGCTGTTCTTCAAACCATTCACACCCAGATTGCGATCGACCCTCGGATTCAGCCTTACGAAGGGCGGCAATATCCAGCGAGAAATTGCTTTGGGTGCGTATCGGACTCCTCGCCTGATCGATGGGGGCGACTGCTGATGGATCGTCGCTTGGAGCGGGATAAAAGAGCAGGAGTCGTACCGCAGGACGCACGGCTGTTTGACTCGGACTATCTCATCGGGGTTCACGACGCCTATCGGGTAGGGGGACTGCGTTTCAAAGTCGAGGAAGAAGGAGCGTTCCTTGATGACTATGTGGAGCATGCCGCTCCACCGATGGCTCGCATGCGTGAGCTTGAAGAGGCTTCGCGTCGATTTGAAGCTGGAGAGGATCGGGGGGCTCAGGGTCAGGACTGGATTCGAATGCTCATTGCTCCAGGGGGCTCTCTGGGTGGAGCGAGGCCCAAGGCAAGCGTAGTTGATGACGATAATGCTCTCTGGATAGGAAAGTTTCCCAGTAATAGAGACGCTCACGACGTGGGCGGCTGGGAGATGGTCGTCAACACATTGGCCCAAGGCTGTGGGCTATATGTGGCTGAAGGAAAAGCGCAACGGTACGCCAGTGAGTACCACTGTTTCATGGTGAAGCGCTTTGACAGAACAGCAAGGGGAGGCCGACTTCACTTCGCTTCAGCGATGACCCTGACGGACCACCAGGATGGCGATGGGCATGAGACAGGGGCCAGTTATCTGGAGATTGCTGAAGTATTGGTAAGGGAGGGAGCCGCTGCCGACGTAGATCTTCCCGAGCTTTGGCGAAGAATTGTTTTCAACATGCTGGTTTCGAATACTGACGATCATCTACGAAACCATGGCTTCCTATTGGAGCCAGGGCGCGGTTGGCGTCTTTCGCCTGCGTATGACATGAACCCGGTCCCTGGTGACACTGGCTTGAGGCTCAACGTTTCAGAGGCCGATAACGCCATAGACCTTGATTTGGCAATGAGCGTGGCCGGTTACTTCCGCGTCTCTGCTGACGATGCCAGACAAACCATCCAAAGGTTCCAGGGCGTCGTCGGAAAATGGCCCAGGGTCGCGCGCTATCTGGGCATCTCAAGCAATGAGCAGGAGCGGATGGCGCCAGCATTTGCGCTTGCTCGCTAAGCGCTACTCCAGAAAACACCGATCAAAAAGATAAACACTGCCCGGTTTGAGGTTTTCCACAGTGCTCTGCGGCCGCCCGCCATCGCCGCTTTTCTTGCGACCGGTTTCCCGCAGGTAACCCGCTTCGGCCATCTTCAGCAGACGCTGGCGAATACTGGTCTTGAGCACTGGGCGTTCGAGCACCACGGAAAAAATGCCCACGGCGTCCGGTGCACTGAACTCGGGGCCGAGGAACATCAGGGGGAGGCTGCTGTAGAGGGATTTGGACAGCAGCCGCTCCTGTACCGCCGCCACCAGGCTGTTGTGGTCGAAAGGCAGTTTTATCGAGCCGCTAGCGACGCCTTTGAGTGGGAAAAAACCCTGGTGTTCGGCGAGTTGGACTGTGTCGCTGACAATCGCCAGGTAGAACGTCGACGAAGACCAGCAGCGCGGGTCTCGGAAGGCGTCGCCGACGGTGCCGACCTGTTCGATCCAGGCCAGGGGCATGCCGACTTTGCTGGAGTGACGCAGGCGCTCCACGGCGTCGTTCAGCGTGAGATCCTCGACGCCCCCGTTGACCACGATCCCCGGCAGCGCCCAGTGACCGGCGAACGGCTCGGCTTCCCGCCGGTTCAGGAGAATTTCCAGCGCCTGGGTTTCCCGGCAGAAGCGCAGCACACAGAGGTCGATGGTGTGCAAGTAATCGCGCGTGTGGGCTGTGGGATTTGGCATGTCAGGTTCCGTGGGCAGCATAAAGGTCATAGTTTAACGGGTTCATGCCGGGCGCCATCCAGTGGACGGGCAAAGGTTGGCCCAGGGCCAATCGTTCGCGGACCAGTGTGCTGCGCACGTGAATCCTTTCCTCCACGCACAGGATGGAAAACCGCTCCAGCAACGCCTGGCCGCGATAGAACGTCGGTAACAGATCCGCGACGTCCTCACCTACCACCAACGCTATCCGCTTGCCGTCCAGGGCCAGGCTGTCGGCAAGGTGGGCGAGCAGTGTGTAGCTGTAGATGGGACCTTCAACGCCGCGTGCCACGACTTGCTCCACCCGGCTGGCGCGCACTTCGGCGTGGCACAGTGGCTGGATGTTATCCACAACCGATTCCAGCCAGTTCAGACGAACTTCGTAGTCGATCATTTGCTTGCCGTAGGGGTGCCTGAAACTCGGGGCCACCAGCACGCGTTTGGCGTGACGTGAGGCTTCGATCATCACCTGGGCGTGGCCGGCGTGAGGTGGGTTGAAGGCACCGCCATACAGCGCTATCTCGAACATGGGCTCGCTCTCTATTTGTACACGACATGTACTTTAGCATTGTCTTCGGTTTAGTACGCAAGCTCACCAACTGTATGGAGAGATTTATTGATCTAAATAAAATCTTTTCAGAGAGGCTTGTCATGAAAGTACATGTCATGTACTTTTGCATCCATGAAGAGGAGAGACCCAGCATGAACAGCCTGACCCGCAAAACTGCTTCCTTCGATGTCGATGCGCAAAAGAGCTTCACACCGCTTTGCCCCGATGAGCTACCCGTACCGGGTGGCGATCAAATTGCCGGTGAGCTGAATTTCATCGCGTCGCTGGCCAGCCTGCGCGTCGGTAGCAAGGACGCCCACACGCCCCTGGCGCCATGGGTAGTCGCCGAGCATTCACAGATGCTTGTGCCCACCGGGCTCGCGCACGCCGACGTTACCTGGGTCAGTCACTGTGTCCCTGGTACCGAGGGGTTCACCCTGCTGGACGAACTGCCGACTCCATACGATTACGACTATTTCGTCTGGAAGGGCGTCGAGCCGGATCTGCACCCGTACGGCGCCTGCTACCACGACCTGCACGGCAAGCTTTCCACCGGTGTCATCGAGTATCTGAAAGGGCTGGATGTGGAACAGGTCATTGTCGGCGGGCTGGCACTGGATTTCTGCGTGAAGACCACAGCCCTGCAACTGGCTGCCGCCGGTTTCAAAGTGATCATTCACCTGCCGGCCTGTCGGGCCATCAGTGAGCAGGGCGCCGTTCAAGCCATTCAAGACTTGCAGCAAGCGGGGGTCCTGGTGGCCACCACCCGTGAAGAAACCATTCGCCAGGCAAACGTGTAAGGAGCCGACATGGACAGCGCATTCGATTCAAGCAACGGTGTCATCCAGAGTCTCCTGGATACCGATTACTACACCTTCACCATGATGCAGGCGGTCTTGCACCAGCACCCGAACGTGGAGGTGGAATATCAGTTCATCGTGCGTTCCAAGGAACGGTTGGGTCATCTGATTTCCGACATTCGTATCGAGTTGGAGAAACTGGCCGGGTTGCAGCTGCGCGAAGGGGAGCAACGGTTTCTGTTCAACAAGCGTTTCCGTGAGTACCTGACCCCGGACTTCGAGCAGTTTCTCGGTCTGTTTCGCTTCAACCTGCGCTACATCCATGTTTCGGAAATCGACGGCCAACTGCACATTCGTGTCCGGGGTCCGATGTTGCACTGCATCATGTTCGAGCAACCGGTCCTGGCAATGGTCAGCGAACTGCGCAACCGTGAAAAGTATCCCGAGGTCGAGCTGGCCGACGTGACCCGCAAGCTGTATCAGAAATTCGAATGGCTGGAGAAAAACGCCAGCCGGGAGGAATTGGCCGAATTTCGCGTTTCGGATTTCTCCACTCGCAGGCGCTTGTCATTCAGGGCCCAGCGGGAAGTGGTGAATGTCATGCGCAGCGATTTCCCCGGGGTGTTTGTCGGCACCAGTAACGCCCACCTGGCTTACGAATTCGATCTACCGCTGATCGGCACCATGGCCCACCAGTGGCTGATGGTGCACCAGCAACTCGGGCGGTTGCGCGAAAGCCAGAACGCGGCGCTGGAAAACTGGGTGCGCGAATACCGTGGCCGGCTCGGTATCGCACTGACGGACTGCATCAGCACCGACTTTTTCCTCAAGGACTTCGACCTGTACTTTGCCAAGCTCTATGACGGCCTGCGCCAGGATTCCGGTGATCCTATTGTCTGGGCTGACAAGGTGCTGCGGCGTTACCAGGAACTGGGCGTCGACCCACGCACCAAGGACCTGATGTTCTCCGATGGTTTGAATTTCGAAAAATGCCTGCCGATCCTGCGTCATGTTCGCGGCAAGGCCAAATTCGGTTTTGGCATGGGCACCAGCCTGGCCTGCGATGTCGAGGGTGTCGAGCCGTTGAGCATCGTCATGAAACTGGTGCGGGTCCACGGCGAGCCCGTGGTGAAGTTCTCCGACGATCCGATCAAAAACGTCTGTGAAGATGCCTCTTTCCTGCGCTATGCCGCGCAAGTGTTCAACGTCGCCCTGATCAATCCGCAATTGGGAGCCTGATATGACTTCGCTTCAGCAAGACAGCATCGCCCGGGAACTGGGCATTGACCGCCAACTCAAACCGGGTGGCGAACAAACTGAAATTGCCCGGCGCGTCGGGTTTATAAAACAGGTGATGCGTGAGTCGGGCTGTAAATCTCTGGTGTTGGGCATCAGTGGTGGTGTCGACTCTCTTACCGCCGGACGGATGTGTCAGTTGGCGGTGGAGCAACTGCGGGATGAAGACTACGAAGCGCGTTTTATTGCCGTCCGGCTGCCCTACAAGACCCAGGCCGATGAACAGGACGCCCAGGCTTCCCTGGACTTCATCCGCCCGGACCTGATCACCACCAGCAACATCGCCGCTTGTGTCGACGGGTTGATGGACAGTATTGCCATCGACGGTTTGGCGCCATCGGCCGAACTCAACGACTTTGCCAAAGGCAACGTCAAGGCCCGGGCGCGGATGCTGGCGCAGTACGCTATCGCCAATTTCACCAATGGGTTGGTGGTCGGTACCGACCACGGGGCAGAGGCGGTGATGGGCTTTTTCACCAAGTTCGGCGACGGTGCGTGCGACCTGGCGCCGCTATCAGGTCTGACGAAGACGCAGGTACGGTTGCTGGCCGCGGCGATGGGTGCGCCCATGAATTTGGTACGCAAGGCGCCCACTGCGGATCTGGAGGACCTGGCGCCGGGCAAGCTGGATGAAGCGGCGTATGGATGCACTTACGAGGACATCGATGCGTACCTGATGGGTGAAGAGGTTTCGCCTCAGGCTCGTCAGATCATCGAACGCGCTTACCTCAAGACGGCTCACAAACGAGCGCTGCCGCGGGTCCCGGCGTGTTGAACGACTAATCGAAGAATGGAGCGGGTGAATGACACAGACAATCAGCACCAAAGACCGCGTACGCATCAAGAACGTCGAAGTCCTCTCGGACAATTGGTACGTGCTGCGCAAGACAACCTATGACTACTTCGGCCGCGACGGCCAATGGCGCGAGTTGACCCGCGAAACCTATGACCGTGGCAACGGCGCCACCATCCTGCTGTACAGCCGGGCCAAGCAGACCGTGGTCCTGACCCGGCAATTTCGCTTTCCTGCCTTCGTCAATGGCCATGACGACCTGCTGATCGAAACCTGCGCCGGCCTGCTGGATAACGACGATCCTCACACCTGCATCCGCAAGGAAACCCAGGAGGAAACCGGCTATGTCATCCAGAACGTGCGCAAGGTGTTCGAGGCCTTCATGAGCCCGGGATCGGTGACCGAGCGCATACATTTCTTCGTGGGCGAATATTTTGACGAGGACCGAAAGCACGAAGGCGGCGGCCTTGAGGCGGAAGGCGAGGAGATCGAGGTGTTGGAAATGTCCCTCGACCAGGCCTTGGGCATGATCGAAACCGGCGAGATCTGCGACGGCAAGACCATCATGTTGCTGCAATACGCCAAGCTGCACCGGTTGTTGGATTAGAGCTTCTTGACGGCTCAACTGGACTGGAGCTCGCCCTCATCCTGCATGTCGTCCAGGTACTCTGGTTGGTCTGTTTGATCAGGCAGTTCGGTCACGACGCTGAAATCGGAAATCTCGATGGCGCCGACGCCATGGCCGAGCAGGTGAAAGGAAAACGCCTTGCGAGGTTGCGGGTTGTCGAAGCTGATGTTCATCACCAACGGCTGCTCGGGAGTGACCGCGACGTCTGTCGGCAGATCCATCGGCACATCCCGTTCGAACTCCTTGGCCTTGAGGGAGATGTAGGCGGCATGGTCTGGGTCCACGGCGCGAATGGTCAGGCTGACGCGCGTTTGCGAACCTTTGGGCATCTCCAGGTATTGGGCGCCGATGAGGTTGTCGGTCCAGTCATTGGAGACCTGGGCCGGAAGCGGGATTTTTTCGGTGCTGCCGAACTGATAGCGCTGGTTCAGGGCGGTGGCTGACAGGCTCTGGCCCAAGGCCGTGGCCCGCGCCGCAACCAGTCTTGCACGCTGACCGCTGTATTGGCCGGCATAGTTGGCTTGATCAGCGATGAAACCTTCGCTGCGGTAATCACGGCAGCGCTGCAGGAAGTCGCATTCGGTGAACGTGTTCTTGCCGTCGTGATAGCGCAGTTTGCCGTTGGTGAACGACATGATTTGCCGACCGGTCGTGTAATCCCGGAACATCGAGCGCCCGGACAAGGACGAGGGCACCGGGAAATCGAAATAATCGAGAACCGAGGCGGTCAGGTCCACATGGCCATGCACACCGGTCTTTATTCTGGGCAGGGGCTCTGGCGCCAACATCAGGTTGAACCCCCAGGACGATGCCAGGCGTACGTCGTCCAGCCCGTGGGACTCGTCCGAGGTAATGACCACCAGGGTATTTTCCAGAACGCCCTGTTTTTCCAGGTTCGCCAGGAACGCGTCCAGCGCATCGTCCAGATAACCGACGGCGGCCTGCTTGGCGGTGTCGTAGCGTTGCAGATAGTCGTCCGGCGCGGAATAAGGCTGGTGCGTGCCCACTGTCAGCAAGGTGAGCATCCAGGGTTTGTCGGCTTGTTGCAGTTGCCCGACGTAGTCCAGCGCGCCCTCGAAGAAGCTCTTGTCGTCCCTGCCCCAAGGGAACTCCAGATAAGCCGGGCGAGTGAACCATTCCATGCCCAGGGTCGTGTCGAAACCGATGTGGGGCATGATCCTGTCCTTGGCCATGAAGCGCAGGCCAGCCCCTTGCAGGAAATGGGTCGAGAAGCCGTGCTGGCGGAGCTGGGCCGGCAGGCACGCCCGGTTGCGATGGGTCTGGTTCAGCATCTCGACGCCCTTGGGCGTGCCGTCGTCGAGCTTGTCGTAATCGCCACATAGCATCGCGTAGAGACCGCGGATGGTCTGGTGGCTGTGCAGGACATAATCAGGCGTGTTCATGCCGCGTTCGGCCCAGGCACTGAGGTGCGGCATCAAGTTTTCCCGGTAACTGCTGTTCAATGCCTGGCGGTTGGCATTGATGTAGGCGCCGGGAATGCCTTCCAGGGCAATGATCAGAACGTTGCGCGCCTGGCCTGGTGCGGCCAGCAGCTTTTGTCCCTCGAGGTCAAGCCGGGTGAGGCCCTCCATTGACGGGGTGAGGGCGTCATCGCCCTCCAGCCAGAGCTGGGCCCGTTCCTGCCCGGCGGCGACGCCGGCGGTCACAAGCTGATGGGGCAGGTTGAACAGGTTCCACTGGTCTGCCTCACTGGGACGCCAGGATTGCACAGCACCGTGGACCACCAGCAACAGCATCGGCAACGCCCAGGCTTGGCGTGGCAAGGGGGGCGCCAGGCGCGGCGGGCTTGTCCGCCGGACCGCCAGCCAGAGCGCCAGCGCCGTTAGTTGGAGGGTTGCCAGCCAGGGATGGGCGAAACCACCACCGGTTGAATTCTCGACGAATTGTGGGTCCGTCAGATAAACCAGGTCCGACAGGTTGGGCATCCGCCCGACCGCGCTGACCAGCTCGATATTGACCAGCGTCAGCGCACTCCAGGCCAGCAGCACAGGCAATACCAGCCACCCGGGGCGGCGATGAAGCAGCGCGATCAGCAACCCGCCGCTGCCCAGGTCCGACAGATAACCCAAGGGATCGGACCAGCCCAATGCCAGGCGCAGCACCAGGGGAACGAGCAATACGCATCCGACCAGGGTAATGAGGGAGGCCAGGGGATGGCTCAGAGCACGGTAGATCTTGATCATGAAACAGGCCTTTCGATGGAGTCAGCCACATACCAATCCCGGGAAGCAGGCTTGCTCCACAGGGTTTAACGAGTCATAGGAAAGGGGATGGTAACAAGCGAAGCCGCCAGTGGCCGGTCGTGCTGGCGCGTTGCGCTGTGGTTCGCTTGCCCGAGGCTCTACAATGGCCGTGCGGTGCGGCTTCGGGGGGCGCACAAAACTTGTATCAGGATTTCTCGTCGGGGGATGGATGGACAGGTTTCAGGAAATGCAGGTGTTTGTTGCCGTCGCCCAGGATGCGGGTTTTTCCGCCGCAGCGCGGCGTCTGGGTCTGTCGGCGGCGAGCGTCACGCGTGCAGTGGCGGCGTTGGAACAACGCATCGGTACGCCTTTACTGGTACGCACCACTCGTAACGTGTACTTGAGCGAGGCAGGTCAGCGCTTTCTTGAAGACTGTCGGCGGATCCTGGGCGATTTGCAGGAAGCCGAAGACTCGGCCGCCGGCAGTCACGCCCAGCCCCGCGGGCAGCTGACGATGACCGCGCCCGTGTTGTTTGGCCAGTCATTCGTTACGCCGGTGCTGGTGGACTATCTGCAACAGTACCCCGACGTCAGCGTTAACGCCTTGCTGCTGGATCGAATAGTCAGCATGGTCGAAGAGGGCATGGACGTCGCCGTGCGTATTGGCGAGTTGCCGGACAGCAGTCAGCACGCCGTACGTGTCGGAGAAGTGCGACGCGTGGTTTGTGCATCTCCAGATTTTTTCACTCGCCATGGCCGGCCGCAGCATCCCGAAGATCTGGAGCGAATGCCGATCGTGGCGTCGTCGGCCATTGGCCAGATCAGGAACTGGACTTTCCTCGACGCCGGACAACCGTTGACGGTGCGACCGGCGCCCCGGCTGGTGGTCACGGCTAACCAGGCCGCCATCACCGCGGCCTGCCGAGGCCTGGGGATGACGCGCGTTCTGTCTTATCAGATTGCAAGTGAAGTCGAGAGCGGTGCATTGGAAATCGTCCTGGCCGATTTCGAACTGCCGCCGCTGCCGATTCATGTGGTGTATCAGGGGGGGCGCAACGCGCCGGCGCGGGTTCGCAGTTTTGTCGATTTCACGGTTAACGCGTTGCGTAAACACCCGGCCTTGAGAGGCTGACGCATTATTTCTCGTGGTGAAATGATGGATTGCGTTTTCGGGTCATTCTCTAGCTTTCGCTTGAAGGGGAAGATGAGCCCCATCGACGCCGTTCTGCTGATGGCGTCACTTCGCAGCGGAGTCGTTCCATGAAACCCATCAAGCTCTATCATTTTCCCCTGTCCGGCCATGCGCATCGCGTCCAACTGATGCTTTCACTGCTGGAATTGCCTGTCGAGGTGGTCTTCGTCGACTTGGCCAAGGGAGCGCACAAACAGCCGGACTTCCTGGCCATCAACCCGTTCGGGCAGGTGCCGGTCATTGACGACGACGGTGTAATACTGGCCGATTCCAATGCCATTCTGGTGTACCTGGCACAAAAATATGGCGCAGGTCACTGGCTGCCCACCGATCCGGTCGGTGCCGCCCAGGTACAGCGCTGGCTGTCGGCAGCCGCCGGACCGATTCACGCGGGGCCGGCCACGGCGCGCCTGATCACAGTGTTCGGTGCTTCTTACAACGCTGAAGAGGTGATTGCCCGATCTCACGCGCTGCTCAAGGTTGTCGATCAGCATCTGAGCGCCAGTGCCTACCTGGCAGGAAATACTGTGACCATCGCCGATATCGCTGGCTACACCTACATTGCCCATGCACCGGAGGGCAATGTGTCGCTCGAGCCCTATCCGCATGTGCGTGCCTGGCTGGCGCGAATCGAAGCGTTGCCGGGGTTCGTGGGCATGCCGCGTACGGCCGTGGGTTTGCAAGGGAATGCCTGAAGTAGCCATCACCGGGGTGGGGGATGGTTCCTCTCACCCTTTGGCTTGCCCTCTCGTTGCCATACCTTCATGCATAGCTGAGCGCTTTTTCCTGCAGCAACCCTTCGTATAACTCCACCCATTTGCGGCCCATTTCTTCAGCGGTGAATAGCTGTTTGTAGCGGGCTTGCGCCTTGATACCCATTTCCTGGGCCCTGGTGGGGTTTTCCCACAAGGTGCGCATCGCCTCCCGGAATGCCTCGGGCTGACTGGGGGGAACGACAAGGCCGGTTTCGTTGTGGATATTGATGTAGCTGGTGCCCGTGCCAATCTCGCTGGAGATCATCGGCTTGCCGTACATTGCGCCTTCGAGCAGGGAGATCCCGAAGGCTTCGGAGCGCAGGTGCGAGGGAAATACGATGGCGTAGCTCAGCTCCAGCAGTGCCACCTTGTCTTCATCTGCGAGGAATCCAAGGAAATGTACGTTACGCAGGCCCAGCGCCGCAGCTTGGGCGTGCAGCTCTTTTTCCAACGGGCCGGCCCCCACGATAACCACTGGATAATCCACGCCTTCAAGGGCATCGAGCAGGATATGCAGACCCTTGTAATAACGCATCACACCGACGAACAGAAAGAAGCGTTCGCCCAGCTTTGCCTTCCACCTCGCCATGCGCTCGGCGTCCGGTTGTGGATAACTCGCTTTGTTCAGGCCATAGGTAATGACCTGGGTTTTGTCCCGGTACGCCCTGAGTACGTCGCTGGTCTCCAGGTAATTGGGAGACGCCGCGACGATGCGATCGGCACCTTCAAGAAAGCGCCGCATCAGGGGACGATACAGCGCCATCAGCCGCTTTTGGCGAATGATGTCCGAATGATAGGTCACGACATAGGGTTTTTTCACCGCACTGAAAAAGTGGACCAGGTCCATGAAGGGCCAAGGGAAGTGGTAGTTGAGCACATCTGCTTCGGCAGCCAGTTCTCGGAATTTCTTGAAGACACTGTAGGAAAAACCGGTAGATGCCAGCTGAAAGTTCATTCGAGACTGATAGACATCATGCTCTCGGATCCTGATGGGCCCGGGGGCTGGATTTCCACTCAAGGTCAGCACGGTATTATCGATATTCAATCGGTCAGTGCTGTCGCACAGTTGAAAGATGACCTGTTCGATGCCGCCTATGGAGTCAGGTAAATAGGTTTTGTAAAAGTGCAGGACTCGCATTCAACCTCCCAGAACCTGGTGATACGCATGGACGGTCACCTTGGCACACCGTTCCCAGGAAAAAAGTGCTGCTTGTTGCAAGCCCGCTTCCCGACAGGCCTGCCAGTGCAAACGGTCTTCTATCAACCGGCACATGGCGTCGCGCATGCCTTGCGGATCGTCGGGCTGGCAATAATTGCCTGCGCTTGCGGCCACTTCGGGCATCGCCGAGCAGCGGGTTGTGATGACCGGTGTGCCACTGGCCATGGCTTCAAGCACCGGAAGGCCGAAGCCTTCATAAAGGGATGGGAAGAGCAACGCCCTGGCTCCCGACAGTAAATGGGCGACCTGTTCATCGGGCAGGTAACCGGCCAGGCAAACATGACCGCTGGCCATGGCACTTTTCAACTCGTCGTTGAGTTGTGTGTGTTGCCATCCGCTCATTCCCACAATGAATAGAGGAAAAGCCTGACGGATAGATTCAGGTAAACCGGCGTGCGCTCGCAAGGCCAACGACAGGTTCTTGCGCGGTTCCAGGGTGCCGACACATATAAAGTAGCGGCCTGCTTCCAGGCCATGGGCTTTGAGCACGGGATCGACTGTCTTGGGGCTACGCGGGTGGAAGCGCGCCGCAACCCCCAGCGGGGCAACCCTCAGGCGCTCGGCCGGCAGGCCGAAATACCGCTGGGCTTCATCGGCAATAAACTGCGAGTCGGTCAGGATCAACTGCGCCTCTTGCACCGCCTGGTCCAGCCGCCGCTCGATTTCCCTGAGCCGCGCCGGCGGTTGCGTATCGGGATAGCGCAGGTGAGTCAGGTCATGCAGGGTCATGACCGTGGGCCCTTCGAAAGCCAATGGCCACAGGCTTGGTTCGTGGTACAGGTCGATGGCCCCGCTGCGGCGTCGATCGAAGCGCCGCTGTTCCATCCAGCGTCGCGCCCGATACGCGCCTGGAACCTGTCGAAGCAGGGGAGCAAGACGCGAGTAACCCGGCAGGGTCGCTTGCGGCAACTGTGAGCTCCAGCCCCAGCCATGAAACAAGGACAACTGCACGTCCGGTTCCCGAGCCAGGGCGGTGGCCAGTTCCGCCACGTAGTGGCCGATGCCGGTGCGAGGTCCCCTGAGGATTTGTGCATTGAGGGCTATCCGCATACCGGTTCCCTGTCGGCGATTACCTCGCCACTGTGTCGTTCGATGCGTTCCACCAGTTGCTCACTGGCCTGGCGCCAGCTCAACCATTGCCATTGGTCCAAGGGGCGGGCGGCCGGAAATACACCGCTGTGCTCCATGCCGATGATCAGGTCCGCCAGGCTTTGAGGATCTCCGAGATCGAAATAGGCCATGAATTCACCTCCGATTTCGCGGAACACCTCGATGTCGCTGCCCATCGCCGGAAGTCCGCGCTGCATGGCCTCGACCAGCGGCAAACCAAAGCCCTCCACATAGGACGGAAACACCAATGCACTGGCCTGCAGGTAAGCGTGTTCCAGGCTCTGGTCCGAGGCGCTGTTGAAAACGAACAGACGTCGACGCAGTTGTGGATGGCGACGGATGCGTTCGATCAAGGCTTCGCACTTCCAGCCGATCTTCCCGATGATGCACAGCCGCGCCTGCGAGCCGACAGCCCAGGCCCGTTCGAATGCATCGAGCAGGTAGGCGTGGTTCTTGCGCGGTTCAATGGTGCTGACCATCAGGAACACCGGTTCGGGCTGCTCGAACAGGCGCTGTAGATCCCGGTCAATGGCGCTGTCGGCGTCCAACAGGTCCAGCTCGCTGCCCAGGTGGAAGTAGTCGAACCAGCGCTCATTCACGCGCTGTTCGCCGATGCGGCGCACCATTTCCTGGCGTACCTGGTCGCGGATGGTGGCGGAAATGGCGATATAGCCGTCAGCCGTGCGGGCGATCCAGTCGAACCAACGGTTGAACACCTTGACCAGCCCTTCGTCGCAGAACTGCGGATGGGTCAGGGGTATCAGGTCGTAGATCACCGAAACGATCCGGATGCCATCGCGCTTGAGCTGCTCGGCCAGTGGAAAGAAGTCCGCATGCCAGGAGGAATCCAGCAATACCAAAATGTCGCCGGCTTGGTGCTGCAGCGGCTCGATGCGTGTTGGGGCCGGTTTATGCTTGAGGAGGCGATCGATCAAGCGAATCGGAATGCTCAGGCAGCCGAAGGCAAACAGCCTGCAGCCGATATACAGCAGGCGTCGGGCCCATCGCGACTGACTGAAAGGACGTCGAGACTCCAGGGTCCGCTGCCGGAGCCAGAACAGATTGACTGCCTGTTCGAGCCGTCCGCGCAGGCTGACCAGATCCAGCCCTTTGACCGGCAACGGTGCAAGGCTTTTTACTTTGTACAGCTTGCCTCTGAGCATCACGACGGGAAGGCATTCGCGCTCCTCGTTCGCCGGCAGTTCGCGGATGACATTGCGCACGACTCGCTGGATCCCGGAATTGGCTTTCGGGTTTTCATAAACATAAGTGCACTCCACCAGCAGGCGGGTCATGGCAGCTCCTTTTGCGGTAATGCTTCGACGGTCGGCAGTGCCTGGCGTTGGATGCTGGTACGGGCCTGAAGCCAGGAACAGCCGACAAAGTCTTCCTGGCGATTGTTGATGACGTGGAACACCAGCCCGTAGTCGCGCCACTCGAAGTTGCGGTCCAGATGCGAATCCAGACGCGACAGGCTCAGCGCAATGGAATAGTTGCCTTTGCCCAGGCGCATGTCGAAACTGAAACGGAAGGTGACCTGTTCGCCCGCCGTAAGGTCGGTAACGGCCTGGTCCTGACGATGGGTGTTGATGCCGTACATGGGCTGACCGAGGCGATCCTTGATCAGGAAACCCAGCACCAGCCGTTCGATATCCTTGCGGACTTCAACACGGACCTGCAAGACCATCGGCTGGCCGACTTCAGCCACTTCCACCGGCTGTCCATGGCTATTGAGCAATTGCACATCCAGAATGCCGGCTTCGCCGGTACCGGAAATGGTGCGTACCTGGCCGTTGGCGAGCATTTCCTGGCGGACCACCTGGCCTTCGCGCTGAGCCAGCATGGCGTTGTAGTAGTCCATCACTTCTTCCGGCTTGCCGCGCATGGCCATGCGCCCGTGTTCGAGCAGGATGGCGGTGTCGCAGATCGATTGGATCGCCGAGCGGTCGTGGGACACGATCAACAGCGTGGTCCCGGCCTTGCGGAAGCTGCGGATGCGTTCGAAGCTTTTGTGCTGGAAGTACGCATCGCCCACCGACAGGGCTTCGTCGACGATCAGGATATCCGGGCGCCGGGCGGTGGCGACGCTGAACGCCAGGCGCATCTGCATGCCACTGGAATAGGTACGTACCGGCTGGTCGATGGCTTCGCCGATCTCGGCAAACCCTTCGATCTGGGGCATCAATGCTTCGATCTCCTCGACCTGCATCCCCAGCAACTGGCCCGCCATGAACGCATTCTGGCGGCCGGTGAAATCCGGATGAAAACCCATCCCCAATTCCAGCAGCGCGGCCACGCGTCCTTGGATCTGGATATGCCCGCACGTGGGTTGGGTGGTGCCGGTAATCATCTTGAGCAACGTGCTTTTGCCCGCGCCGTTCACCCCGACGATCCCCACGGCTTCCCCGGGCTGGATCTCGAAATCCACGCCCTGCAGGACCCAGTGCAACTGATGGCGTTGCCGGGAAAACGGAACCAGCCATTCGAACAGCCGGCTCCAGCGGTTCGGATACTGCTTGTAAGCCTTGCCCAGGTTACTGACGCGTAGCTGTCCCATCAGAGTTCATCCACCATTTCGCCGCCGCGTCGACGAAACATCTGCAACCCTGTGAAGCACAACAGCAAGCCGATGATCAGCAGCGGCGCCAGCGAACTCCAGACGGGCCACTGGTTGTACAGAAACAGGTTCTGGTAGCTCTGCATCAGCGCCGTCATGGGATTGAGTGCCAGCAATTGCTGGACCGAGGGAGGAAGGATTGTCATGGGGTAAACGATCGGCGTGAGCCAGAACCAGAATTGCAGACAAATGCCAAACAACTGCCCGACGTCACGGAAAAACACATTGAGAATCCCCAGCAACAAGCCCAGCCCGGCGGCGAACAGCATCTGCAGGATCAGCAATGGCACCAACGCCAGCAACGCCATGCTTGGCCAACGGCCGGAGATCAGCAGGAAACCGAGAAACAGCCCGAGGATGATCGCAAAATTGATCCCCGCATTGAGCAACACGATCAATGGCAGGCAAATCCTGGGAAAACTGATTTTCTTCAGCAGATTGGCGTTTTCCAGGAACATCCCTTGGCTTCGGGTCGTGACGTCCGCGAAGAAACCCCAGGTGAGCAAACCGGCGCAGAGATAGACGCTGTAGGCCATGCCGTCTTCCACACCCGGAAGACGCGCGCGCATGATGTGGGAAAAGATCACGGTGTAGACGAGGATCATCGACAGTGGATTGAGCACCGTCCACAGCGCGCCGAAGAGCGAGTTGCGGTAACGGGCCTGGAATTCACGCTTGACGCTGCCCAGAATGAAGCCGCGATAGCTCCACAGTGCGTGATGCAAGGACAGCAGCATCAGACGGCCCTGCCATAGTGATCTTCGAAGCGAACGATGTCGTCTTCGCCCAGGTACTCGCCGCTCTGGACCTCGATGATCACCAAGTCGATCACGCCCGGGTTCTCCAGCCGGTGGCGGTGCCCGGCGGGGATGAACGTGGATTCGTTCTTGGCCACCAAATGGGCTTCGGAGCCATTATTGGTGACCTTGGCCATGCCTTCGACCACCACCCAATGCTCGTTGCGATGGTGATGCATCTGCAGCGACAGTGCCGCGCCGGGCTTGACCACGATGCGCTTGATCTTGAAGCGCGGTCCTTGCTCCAGCACAGTGTAACTGCCCCATGGTCGGCTGACGGTGCGATGCAAGCGGTAGGATTCGTGCGCTTTGTCCTTGAGCTGGCGTGCCACGCTGCGTACATCCTGGGCACGGTCGGCGTGGGCAACCAGGACGGCGTCGGCGGTGTCGACGATGATCAGGTTTTCCACACCCAAAGTGGCCACCAGTCGCCCTTCGCCCTGAACGTAATTGTTCCGGCTGTCAATAAACAGGGCTTCGCCACTGACCCGGTTGTTCTGGGCATCGGCGGGCACCAGCCCGGCGACGGCGCTCCAGGAGCCGATATCGTTCCAATCGAAGGAGGCGGGAATGACCACGACGTTACTGGAGCGTTCCATCAAGGCGTAGTCGATGGAGATGTCTGGCATTTCGATGAAATGCGCTGCGGACAACTCCTGCTGCACACAACCTGAAGTTTCCACCGCGGTGCTGGCCGCCACGCATGCTCGGGCTCGCTCGAGCAGTTCGGGGGCGTGGATCTGCAGCTCCGCCAGCAGCGTCTTGACCGAAAAACAGAACATGCCCGAGTTCCACAGGAACCGGCCGCTTTCCAGATACTGAGTGGCTGTCTGCAGATCGGGTTTTTCGACGAAGCGCACTACCTTGGCCGCGCCTTTGGTATCCAGGGGGTTGCCCCTTTCGATATAACCGAAACCGGTTTCCGGCGTGGCGGGCAGTACGCCAAAAGTCACTAGATGGCCGCCTCTGGCCAGTTCAGTGGCGTGCTCTACCGAGGTCTTGAAAGCGGCTTCGTCGCGGATCAGATGATCGGCGGGCATGACCATCAGGATGGCATCGTCGCCATGCAGGGCTTGTACAGCGAGCGTCGCCGCGGCGATGGCCGGGGCAGTGTTACGGCCCGTCGGTTCGAGCACGAAGTGCCCGCGATGGCGCGTCAGTTGGGCGCTCTGATAGTGGTCGCGGCTCTGGAAGTAGTACTCGCGATTGGTCACGGTGACGATGTCACCCCGGCCTTCGAACAGGCTGGCGGCGCGACGGTAGGTCTTGCCCAGCAATGACTGGCCATCAGGCAGGTGCATGAACGGTTTGGGATGTCCTTCGCGAGATACCGGCCACAACCTCGTCCCGGCACCGCCGGAGAGAATCACGGGAATCAGCATGGCCTACTCCTTGGCGACACGTTTCATGTCCGCATCCATCATCATGCGAATCAGGGTGTCCAAATCGGTCTTGGGCTTCCAGCCCAGCACCCTCTTTGCCTTGGCCGGGTTACCAAGCAGCACTTCGACCTCGGCCGGGCGGAAAAACGCCGGGTCGATCTTCACAAAGTCACGGTAATCCAGGCCCACATGTTCGAAGGCGATCCTGCACATCTCTCGCACGGTCGTGGTAATACCGGTGGCGACGACGTAATCGTCGGGTTTGTCCTGTTGCAGCATCAGCCACATGGCTTCGACGTAATCGCCGGCAAAACCCCAGTCACGCTTGGCATCGATATTGCCCAGACGCAGTTCTTGCTGCTTGCCCTGCTTGATGCGGGCTGCCGCGTCGGTGACTTTGCGGGTCACGAACTCGATACCCCGCAAGGGCGACTCATGGTTGAACAGAATGCCGCTGCTGGCATGCAGGCCGAAGCTTTCGCGGTAGTTGACCGTAATCCAGTGTCCGTACAGCTTGGCCACGCCATAAGGGCTGCGGGGGTAAAACGGGGTTTGTTCATCCTGCTGCTCGGCCTGGATCAGACCAAACATCTCGCTGGTAGATGCCTGGTAAAAGCGAGTGCCGGGGCTGAACTGGCGGATGGCTTCGAGCAGGTGAGTCACGCCCAGCCCGTCGACGATGCCCGTGGTGACAGGTTGATCCCAGGAGGCGGCGACAAAGCTCTGGGCGGCCAGGTTGTAGACCTCGTCCGGGGCTGCCTTGATGACTGCCCGTTGAACCGAACAGGCGTCGGCCATATCGCCATCCAGGTAAACGATGGCGTCTTCAATACCTGTCTCTCGCAAACGCCAGCGCGAATCGCTGCTGCGTCGAGCCACCAGGCCATGGACTTTATACCCTTTGTCGAGCAACAACTTGGCCAGATACGCGCCATCCTGGCCGGTTATCCCTGTGATCAATGCACTTTTCATTCTTCTTGTACTCGTATCTCCCAGTCGGCCAGGATCGACCGCAGGGATTGTTGTGTTGTTGTTTCAGGTGTCCATCCAGTGGCTTGTCGGAGCTTGGCAGGGCTGCCACAAACGCGTCGTTGTTCCGCACGGCGAAGACGCTCGGGATCCTGGATCAGTTGCACATCGACCTGGGCGAGATCGCCCAGGTATTCGATCAGGCTACGAATGCTCTGCTCGCGGCCCGAGCAGATGTTGTAGATCTGTCCTGGCGTGCCGTGCTCCAGCAGCGCCAGATAGGCGCAAATCACATCGTCGACATCGAGAAAATCGCGGGTCACGTCAATGTCCCCTACATGCAGACGGGGCGGCTGCAGGCCTTGCTTGATACGACTGATCTGTCGAGCGGCACTGGCGATGACAAAACTGTCTTTTTGCCCTGGACCGATGTGATTGAAAGGCCGCGCCACGATCACGGGCCAGCCTTCGCTCATGCCCCATTGCAAGCTCAGCAGCTCGGCAGAAAGCTTGCTCACGGCGTAAGGGTTGCGTGGCGCGGGCGGGTGCAGCTCGGTAATTGGCAGTTGGTGGTCACCGACCTGGCCATACACATCGCCGGTGCTGACATACAGGAATGTTCCCTTGAATCCGCGGGCCTTGAGCGCCTGGAGAAGGTTCAAGGTGCCGAGCAAGTTGATTTGCAGGGTGCGTGCCGGATCGCGAAATGCCTCGGGAACGAATGTCTGGCCAGCGAGGTGAATGACGGCATCGGGGATTTGGGGCCAGAGACCCTCCAGGGTCCTGCTATCCGTGAGGTCGTAGCGAGTGCCCACGGGCATCGCCTGCCACGCGGAATCGGCAGCATCGAGACGCGATTTGATATGACGTCCCACGAAACCGCCCAGGCCCGTAACAAACAGACGTTTTTTCAAGCATCAGCCCTCTTGAGGCAAAACTTCGTCTATGACCGGTTTAAGTAGGAACTGTCCGTAAGTTCGAAGAAAACGTTCCTTAAAACAGTCAAGATGAAGTGTTTTGTAATTATTTGCTTATCAATCTGTGCCATTTCCGCGGCAATTTCAACACTGCAAGACGTGACCGGTCAGTTCTCATATTTATAGGCGGTTTATTCTCGCCGGGCGGTTCACGAACCGCTGGCGGATGTGTTTAGAATGCCCCTCGTCATATGGCTCGCCTGGGTTCGATTTCGGGTCGGAAGGCAGAGCGAAGGTCACTAAAAACAAGAACAAGACGGGTGCGTGGACGGTCGGCAAGCTCGGCGCGATCTACCATCCTCATGAAAGGAAGTTGCCTGGATTGCGACTCCTGATGGGATGCCATGAATTTCATTCTTTACTCGGACGTAAACGACCGCTCCATCAGCCAGAGCCTTGGCCGCCCTGAATACAGCTATTACTTTGTACTCAAGGCCTATCGCCCTGTGCTCGAAAGCCTGGGTCGGGTCCACGTGGTGGCATCGGTGGCCGAAGTCGATCCGCTGTATCAGGTACTGCAACAGGCAGGAGAGGATTGCCTGTTCCTCTCGTTTTCGCCGCCTCACAAGACGCCCACGAACCTGCAATGTCCGATGGTTTGCGTAGTGGCCTGGGAGTTCGACTCGATTCCGGCCGAGCACTGGGATGGCGATCTGCGTCATGACTGGAGCCACACGCTGGCCCGCCATGGTCGGGTCATTACGCTGTCCAGTCATACGGCCGAGGCGATTCGCAGGTCGCTGGGCGAGGATTTCCCGGTGCTGGTCCTGCCGACGCCCCTTTGGGAACGCTTCGCGGCGATTCGTGAACAGTACCCAAGTGCGCCGGTCAATCCCGGCACCGTTCTGCAGATCAGGGGGTGCATCATTGACAGCCGTCCCCTTGGCCTGTCGGCCGACGGCTTGATCGCGCCGCTCATTGAAGAAGAGCCGGTGGCGGGGCCCGTTGTCGCTGAACCGCCGTCACCTACCTGGCGACGTCGTGCATTCATCAGTCGACATTACCTGCGCGAAATCATCCGCGCCTTCTCCGCCGGGAACGGGCAGGGGCCGCTTTGGCTGATCAAGCACAACCTGTTGTGCTGGTATCGCGAAGCGGTTCGCGACCTGGTACCGGTGCCTGTACGCATCGTGGCGAGCAGGGCCCTGAGGGGACCTGGTACGCCCACACCTCCTGCTCCACCCGAACATCCTCAGGCGGTGCTGCCGGATACCAGCCAGGTCGTTGAAACCGAGGTCAGTGGGGTGGTGTACGTCAGCGTGTTCAACCCCGATGACGGCCGCAAGAACTGGCATCACATCATCACAGCATTCTGCTGGGCTCTGCGGGACGTCGAGGACGCCACGCTGGTGTTGAAAATGACCCAGAACGATCTCTCGACCTATTACGTCGAGTTGCTCACGGTGCTGTCCCAACTGTCGCCGTTCAGTTGCCGGGTCGTGGTGATGCACGGGTTTCTGGAGGACGAGCAGTTTGCGCGGCTGTACGGTGCGGCGAGTTTCTACGTCAATGCCTCCCGTTGCGAAGGGTTGTGTCTGCCCCTGATGGAGTTCATGTCCTGCGCCCGACCGGCGATCGCGCCGGACCACACGGCGATGCGTGACTACATCGACCCGCAGGTCGCCTTTATCGTCAAGTCCAGCCGTGAGCCGACCATCTGGCCGGAGGACTCGCGCATTTTGTACAGAACCCTGCGCCACCGCCCCGACTGGGGGTCGTTGAAGCTTGCTTACCAACAGAGCTACGCCCTGGCCCGACACCAGCCCGAGGCCTATCACGCCATGGCGGCGGCCGCTAACGAGCGCATGCGAGGCTATTGCGGCTTCGATCCGGTACAGCGTCGTCTCGCGGATTTCCTGGCGCTGCCGGACTGCGACGATTTGCTGCCGGACGTGATCGAGGCGGGGGCCGCCTCATGCTGATCATCATTTATTCGGAAACCAACCAGAGCAACATCCTGGAAAATCTCGGCAAGCCTGAATACAGCTATTACTTCGTGCTCAAGGAGTTTCGCCCGGTGCTGGAACGCCTGGGACGGGTGGTCGAGGTGACACGGCCGGACGACGAAGTGGATCGGCTCTATGCCCAATGCCAGGAACACGGCGAAGGGTGTGTGTTCCTGTCGTTTTCTCCACCCCACCGCACCGCTGTCCACTACGCCTGTCCCACGGTGCCGGTGTTCGCCTGGGAATTCAGCACCATTCCCACCGAGAGCTGGCAGGGTGAGCCCCGGCATGACTGGCGAACGGTTCTTCGTGCGACCGGCATGGCGATCACCCATTCGAGTTTTACCGTCAACACCGTTCGGGAAACGATGGGCGCGGATTTCCCTGTCGTCGCCATCGCCGCGCCGGTCTGGGATCGCTTCGCTGCCCGCGGTGCGATGCTGGCGCAAAGGCCGACGGTCGAGCACATGCGTCTGCAACTGCACGGCCTGTTGATCGACAGCCGCACCACCGACCTGCGACCCTACGGCCCGCCGTCCCATCGGGCTGGCACCCCCGTGACGCTTGACGGCCCGGCGCAGGACTGCGAATTGCTGCTGGACGGCGTGATCTACACCTCGGTGTTCAACCCGTACGACGGTCGCAAGAACTGGAAAGACATGATCAGCGCATTTTGCAGCACGTTTCGGGATGTTCCCGATGCGACACTGGTGCTGAAGCTGACTCATCACGATGTCGCCGAAGCGCTCAATGACATGCTGCACCACGTCTACAAGAACCAGTCGTATCGCTGCCGCATTGTGCTGATCCACGGGTATCTGGCGGATGCGGATTACGAGCGACTGGTGGAGGCCACCCGCTATGTGGTCAACAGTTCCTATGGCGAAGGGCAATGCCTGCCATTGATGGAGTTCATGTCTTGTGGCCGGCCTGCGATCGCGCCGCGCAATACGGCGATGGCCGATTATATCGATCACGACAATGCGTTCGTGGTGGATTGCACCGAAGAGCTGACCGCCTGGCCTCATGACCCTCGCGCCGCATTTCGCACCCTGCGCTATGTCACGGATTGGGACTCGCTGTGTTCAGCCTATCGCGCCAGTTATGACGTGGCGAAGAACGACCCCGAACGCTATCGCCGCATGTCGGCCCAGGCAGTGCGCAGCCTGGAGAGATTCTGCAGCCAGGCTAACGCCGAGCAGCGTTTGCGAGGCTTTTTGGAGCAGTTGCCCGAGCGTACTCGGAACGCGCAGCAACCATGATCCAGCGATTGCTTACCTGGTTCAGGCCCCCCGTTGAACCCCCTCCGCCAGCGACGGTGGCTGTTTCGCCTCGCGATGTGGGGCTCTACGATGCGATGCTCGATGGCTGGTTTCGCAGCGAAACCGGCGAATTGCTCGAGGGGTTCGCAATCACCGCCGACGATACTTTGCTGGATGTCGGGTGTGGCGAGGGGGTGGCGACGCTGTTCGGTATGCGCCAGGGGGCGTCGGTGATCTTTACCGACAGTGAGTACGACAAGGTGCGCGACCTGGCCCGTCGGGTCGAAGACCATGCCAGGACGAGCACAACGTCATGCCTGGGATTGGTCAGCAACAGCCTGCCGCTCCCTTTGGCCGATGGTTGCGCGAGCAAGATCGTGTGCATGGAAGTCCTCGAACATATCGACCAACCGGCGCCATTCATGGCCGAACTGGTGCGAATGGGGCGTCCGGGGGCACAGTATTTGCTCAGCGTGCCGGCGCCGGTGGGCGAGCGCTTGCAGCAAGGCATCGCGCCGCCGGCTTACTTCCAGGCTCCCAATCATGTGCAGATCTTCAGCGCCGAGCAGTTTGCCGCGCTGGTGGAGGACGCCGGGCTGGTCATCGAACACCGCCAGGCCAGCGGCTTTTTCTGGGTCATGAGCATGATCTTCTTCTGGGCCAGTGAACGAGCGGCCGGGCGTGCGCTTGAAGGCGCCGTTCGCGACCGAATCCAGGCCCCGTACCCACCGCTGATGCAAGCGTGGGCAAGCGCCTGGCAGTCCCTGCTGGCGCAACCCGATGGCCTGGCCATCAAGCAGGCACTCGATGGGTTCATGCCCAAGAGTCAGGTCATCATTGCCCGTAAACCCGACCTTGCATCCGAGGGGCAGTCGTGAACAGCAAGCGAATCATGGACATCGAGTTGCTGCGTGCCGTTGCCGTGATCGGCGTGCTGTTCCATCACATACAAGGCATGCCGTTTCCGGGAGGGTGGCCAAATCTGTCAGCCATGTCCGGTAGCTTCCAGCTATGGTGGGGCGTGGACCTTTTCTTCGCGATATCGGGCTTCGTCATCGGTCGTAGCTTGATCCCACAACTGCGCGGTTGCGACAGCTCCGGGCAATTCTGGGCCGTCACGCGTGCGTTCTGGATTCGCCGGGCATTCCGTTTGTTGCCGTCGGCCTGGCTCTGGTTGCTGTTGGTGTTGCTTGCAGCGTGTTTCTTCAACCGCTCCGGTGCGTTCGGTAGCGTGCAGGCCAACGTCCAGGCCACCCTGGCCGGTGTCCTGCAGTTTGCCAACCTGCGCTTTGCCGACGCGTTCATGCGCTATGAATACGGTGCAAGCTTCGTGTACTGGACGCTCTCGCTGGAGGAGCAGTTCTATCTGATCCTGCCACTGTTGGTGTTCGTTTCGCGTCGGTACCTGGTCTGGGTGTTACTGGCGGTGGTGCTGGTGCAATTCTTCACCTGGCGTGCGGTGTGGCTGTCGGTCATACGCACCGATGCCCTGGCCCTCGGGGTGTTGCTGTCTGTGTGGAGCCTGCGTCCCGGTTATTGGCGATTCGAGCCCAAGTGGCTGCGCTGGCCGGGGCTTGGCGTGGTGCTGCTGGCAGGCCTCGGTAGCATCATGGCCTGGCTTGCCACCGAGCAGTTCAATCTGTCGTTCTATCGCCTCGGGGTCATCGCCGCGCTTAGCGCCGTACTGGTCTGGGTCGCGTCCTACGACCAGGATTACCTGCTTCCCCGAAGCCCGCTGAAAACAGCGCTGGCCTGGGTCGGCAGCCGTTCCTACGGGATCTATCTGATCCACGTCCCGGTATTTTTCCTGCTGCGCGAACTGTGGTTTCGTTTTGCACCCTGGGGGTCGCCGGACATGTCCAGCCATCCCTGGCTGGCCCTGGCCTGTGGTTTGTCGCTGATCGGACTGCTGAGCGAACTCAACTACCGGCTGGTGGAAATGCCCATGCGTAATCGTGGCGCTCGACTGGTCGAGCGCCTTCGAGTCGCTCGTTCTGTCCTTCCCGTCTCTGGAGCCCCTTCATGCTGAGCCTTCTGAAGAAACTCACCACGGGCACGTCCGCGCCCGCAACGCCAGTGGCTGACAAGGTCGATCCTTATATGCTGGGGCTGCACGATGCGATGCTCAGCGGCTGGTTCAACCAGCAGAGTGGCGAGCTGTTCACCGGCTTCCCCGTGACCCCTGAGGACACGCTGCTGGACGTAGGCTGCGGCGATGGGGGCAACGTGCACTTCTGCGGCATGCGTGGAGCGAAAATCATCATCGCCGACATCGACGCCGCAAAAGTCGAGGCCACGCGCCAACGCTTGAGCGATACGCCGGCGCGAGACATTGAATGCTATGTGACTGACTGCAATCCGCTGCCCATCGCCGATGGCACGGCTACCCGCGTGGTGTCCACCGAAGTGATCGAGCATGTCGACGACCCGGCGCAGTTCCTTGGCGAACTGGTACGCGTCGGCCGGCCCGGTGCGCTGTACCTGTTGAGTGTGCCGCACCCCAGCTCCGAGGAATTGCAGAGGGACATTGCCGCACCGGAGTATTTCCAGAAGCCCAATCACATCCGCATCATCGGTGAGGAGCAGTTCAAAGCGATGGTCAGCGAGGCCGGCCTCGAAGTGTTGAGTCATAGCCAATATGGCTTCTACTGGTCGATGTGGATGCTACTGTTCTGGGAAGCCAAGGTCGATTTCAGCAATGCCGATCATCCGCTGTTAAACCACTGGGCCGACACCTGGCAGGCGGTGCTCAATTCGCCCCGAGGCGCGCAGATCAAACAGGCCCTGGATGGGGTGGTGGCCAAGAGTCAGGTGATCATCGCGCGCAAGCTTTGATCGCTGTCTGATTCCTCATAAAATGCCGCGGGGTGCCGGTACGGTTCCCCCCTTGGTATCGATGCGACGCGCAATGCAGTGAATCCTCATGACCTATTTATCCCGGCTGTCGCTGGCGCTCGCCGTTTTACTTTTATCGGGTTGCGAGCCACCTCCGGCTCACCCCCTCGATCAGCAGCTGTACATCTGGCAACGCCAATGGATCCCGGCCCACGGGCCGGCGCTGCGCCAGAGTCGCGAGGATTTTTCCGGACTGCGGATACTGGCGCTGCAGGCTTTTCCACAGGCGGGCTGGAGCCGGGCGCGGATCGATGCGGCGTTGCTCAGGGCTGATGGTCGACCGCTGATTGCCGTGATTCGGTTGGACGGCCAGCTCAGGACATTGGATCAGGACGAGATCGTCGCGCAGATCCAGCAGGTCCTGGAGGACTGGCGGGCCCAAGGCCTGGTGCCGACCGGGGTAGAGATCGATCACGACGCCGGTAGCGCACGACTGCCGACTTACCGGACATTCCTGGCCCGGTTGCGGCAAACCCTGCCGGCCGACCTGAAGCTGAGTATCACCGCGCTACCAGCCTGGCTCGACAGCCCTGCGTTGCCCGGCTTGTTGGAAACGGTGGACAGCAGCGTGCTGCAAGTTCACGCCGTCAGCGATCCGCGGCAGGGACTGTTCGACCCGAAACAGGCCCGGCGTTGGGCCGAACGCTGGAGCCGTGTGACCACGCGACCTTTTTATCTGGCCTTGCCGGCCTACGGTGTGGCGCTGTTGAGCCAGGAGGATGGCGCGGCGGTGGTGGAAAGCGAGGTGCCGATCGACCAGGGCGGCGAGCGCAAGGAGTTACTGGCAGACCCGCAACAAGTGGCCGGGCTGACCGCCGGCCTGCGGGCCGATCCGCCGGAACACCTGGCCGGCTTGATCTGGTTCCGCCTGCCCTTGAATGGCGACCGGCGTGTCTGGAGCCTGACAACCCTGAGTGCGGTGGCCCGGGGAGACAAACTGGAAGGCCGCCTGGGTCTGGAGCTCGAAGAGAAGGGCGGTTTGTCCGATATCCGCCTGGTTAACCGGGGTAATCTCGACAGCCCCTGGCCCCGGCGCCTGACGCTGGCCGCCGATGGGTGTGATGGTGTCGACGCCCTCGCTGGTTACACGTTGCAACAATCTCCCGGACTGCTTACCTTCACCCGCATTCAGGAAGGCCGCCTGGCCGCCGGTGCCCAGCGTCCTGTTGGCTGGGCGCGCTGTACAAAAATTGAACAAGGAACTTTCAATGTCTACCCCTAAGTGGCCTCGTTTTCTGCTCGGCCTGAGCCTCAGCCTGCCGCTGAACGTAGCATTGGCCTGCGGTCCGGAATTTCCCGTGCGCCTGCTGGACAACCGTGCCCAGTCGCTGAGCGAATTGCCCGAAGGCAGCTTTCGCTTCGAGGTCAGTCGCCTCGGCAAGGCCATCGCCGGGCTCAAGCCGGCCAGCGAGGCGACGCTCAACCCGGACTACAACTATGACGATCAGCCTGCCTACGTCGTTCAGCGCGACCAGGCCGAACGGATTGGCCTGACTCCGCCGCAGCAAGCGGTGGTGGAACGGGTTCGGGCGTTGAACGATATCGAACAGGTCGCTGCCGAAGCCGCAAATCTGCCTGCCGAGCTGCGCCTGTATGCCATCGGCGCGGCGGCGTTCAATCTCGGTGACCATCAACAGGCGGCGCAGGCCTTTCAGCAATTGCTGGCATTACCGGCCGACCAGCGCCCGCTGCGCAGTACCTGGGCCGCATATTCTTTGGGCCGGTCGTTGTTCGCGATGAGTACCGAGGCGGGACGCGGCGAGCCGGCGACGTTGCGCGAACAGGCGAGGGCGGCGTTTCGCCAGGCCCGCGAGCTGAGTATCGGCGGCTTCAGCGACCCTCTGGAACTGGGTATCGCCAGCCTTGGCGAAGAAGCCAGGGTGGCCTATACCTCCGACGACTGGGACAGTGCCATTGAGTTGTACGCGAGCCAGCTCCTGCAAGGTTCGCAGGTCGGCTACAGCTCGTTGTTGTACCTGGCGGTCGATCTGGCGGCGCAGCCGGACGAGCGCCTGGATTCGCTGCTTGAAAGCCCCGGAGTGCAGCGACTGCTGACCGGTTATCTGCTCAGTCGGGTCGGCTGGTGGGATGGCGAGGAGCCGTCAGGGGAAAAGCGCCTGGTCCAACGGCTGCAAGCCAGCACCCGTGGGAGCCTGGACAACGCCGACCGGCTGGCGGCGGTCAGTTATCAGCACGGCGATTACGCCAGCGCCAAGGCTTTCGTGGATAAGGCCGGCGACACTGGGTTGGCGTGGTGGGTACGGGCCAAGCTGGCGTTGCGCAACGCTGATAAAGCGGCGGCGGCAGCGGCCTATGCCAAAGCGGCCCAGGCTTTTCCCCAAGAGGAAACGTGGGGCGGTCGGCGCAACGCGGATTGGGATTACGAGGTCATACAGCCCAAGTGCCGGATCGAGGGCGAGAGTGCGATTCTGGCGCTGCAACGGGGCGACTATCTGCAAGCTTTCGATCAGCTTTATCGTGGCCAGAGCAATTACTGGTACGACGCCGCTACCGTCGCCGAACGGGTGCTGACGGTGGATGAGTTGAAACAGTACGTCGATCAGCAAGTCCCGGCCCCGCCGCCGTTGAGCCAGCAGGACCGTGACAATTACGTGCCATTGCCGGTGGCCGCGAGTCTGCGCAACCTGTTGGGTCGCCGCTTGCTGCGCGAAGGACGCTACGACGAGGCACCGGCCTACTTCGATAACACCGATCTGCAGGAGAAGGCCCGGACCTACGGCCAGTTGCTCCAGCAGGCCGAGTCCAAGTGGTGGCCGACTCGCCGGGCCGAGGCTTATTTCAATGCTTCCTGGATAGCGCGCCGATGGGGCATGGAACTGCTCGGCTACGAGATGGCCCCGGACTATGCGTCCTTGGGGGGCAGCTACAGTCTGGAGCCTGTCGAGCTGAAGGTCGGGCCGCTGGTGGCCGAGGGTGAGGTGCAACGCCAACAAGCCAGCGCCGCCCAGCCAGACATGCGCTATCACTACCGTTTTGTCGCCACGGCGTTGGCGAGTCGGGCGGCGGACAACCTGCCCCATACCAGCCAGGCGTTTGCTGCGGTGCTGTGCAAGGCTGTGGGGTACAACTCCAGCCTGGAAGATCAGAGCGCGTTGTATCAGCGGTATGTGAAGGAAGGGCCTTACGTGACCTGGGCCGGGGATTTCGGTCATCAGTGCCAGGAGCCGGATTTCCGCAAGGCGGACAAACGCTACGCGACCCAGGCCCTGGAGTCGATTCGTTCAACACTTCGGCCCTATAAGCTCTGGCTGCAGGCCGGCGGTGTGGTGCTGGTGATCGCGGTAGCACTGGGGCTGATCGGTCGGCGCCGACGCAAGAACCCGGTGTAACCAGCGCGAGGTGAGTATTCCGGTTGTGGAAGCGGACCTGCTCGCGATAAAGCGATCGCGAGCAGGTGTTGCCGGGAGTTAACTCCGCTACATCTGCGTCGCCATTCCCTCCACGTTCATCGCCGCCTGGCGTAACGCCTCCGAGCGGGTGGGGTGTGGGTGACAGGTCAGGGCGATGTCTTCGGCCGAGGCGCTGAACTCCATGGCCACGCAGTATTCCCCAATCATCTCACTGACGCTGGGACCCACCAGGTGTACGCCGAGAATCTGGTCGGTCTGCTCGTCGGCCAGCACCTTGGCGAAACCTTCGGTCTCATGATTGATTTTCGCCCGGCTGTTGGCCGTGAATGGAAATGTACCCACCTTGTAGGCGCGGCCTTGGGCCTTGAGCTGTTCCTCTGTCTTGCCAACGCTGGCCAGTTCCGGGCGGGTGTAGATGACACTGGGAATCAGCTCATAGTTGACCTCACCGGCTTTGCCGACGATCTGTTCGACGCAGGCCATGGCCTCGTCTTCGGCCTTGTGCGCCAGCATGGGGCCGGACGTCACGTCGCCGATCACCCAGATGCCGGGCGCTTCGGTGCGATGGTGCTTGTTGGCAAGCATGCCGCGTTGATCGGTACTCAATCCGACATTTTCCAGCCCCAACCCACGGGTGTAAGGCCGACGGCCGATGGCGACGAGCACGTAGTCGGCCTCCAGTATCTGCTTCTCGCCGCCGGTTGCCGGTTCGACTTCCAATTGCACGCCATTTGTCGAAGTGACGGCGCGGGTGACCTTGGCACCCAGCTTGAATTGGATGCCTTGTTTGCCCAAGGCTCGCTGCAGGGTTTTCGCGGCTTCGACATCGGTGCCAGGGCAAATGCGATCCAGGTATTCGACGACCGTTACCTGGGCGCCCAGCCGCCGCCAGACCGAGCCTAACTCCAGACCAATGACGCCCGCGCCAATCACCACCAGATGTCGCGGCACTTCGCTCAGGGAGAGAGCGCCAGTGGAGTCGAGGATGCGCTGGTTATCGATCTCCACCCCCGGCAAGGGCATGGGTTCGGAGCCGGTCGCGATGATGATGTCTTTGGCGCTCAGCTGGGTTTTGCCGCCGTCGTTGCCGGTGACGGTCACTTTTCCCGGACCGTCGATATGGCCCCAGCCTTTGATCCAGTCGACTTTGTTCTTGCGAAACAGAAATTCGATGCCTTTGGTGAGGCCGGCTACGCTTTCGTCTTTCTGTTTCATCATTTGCGAAAGATCGAGGGTCGGACTGACCTGGATGCCGAGTTTGGCGAATTCCTGACCCGTGGCCGCTTCGTAGAGTTCCGAGGCGTGAAGCAAGGCTTTGGATGGCATGCAGCCAACATTCAGACAGGTGCCGCCCAGGGTGGCCCGACCCTCGACGCAAGCGGCCCTCAAGCCCAGCTGGCCGGCCCGAATCGCCGCATTATACCCGCCGGGCCCGCCGCCCAGAATGACAACGTCATAATTGCTCATCTCTGCTCTCCTGCCCGGTCATAAAAATTACGTTCGTAATATGAGCGTGTTCGACAATTACGGTCAAGGCTTCAAAAGAGGTTCGTGGCGAACAGTCATGAAGAAAACAAAACAGAAATTTCACAGAAACCGTTATAGGGTAACGTTCTATAACGAAGCGGCCATGGTTTTGCCCACAGGCCCGATTTTGATCCCGTGAACGCTGGGGTGATATGCAGATCGATTTAGGTGACGAAGGGGGGAGGGCGGACGGATTACCGCGCTTCCAGCGAGCGCAGTTCCAAGGGCGGCGCTTGAAAAGTATGGCCTTGGTGCTGGGCGTGCTGGCAGGCATGGGCCTGGTGCTGGCATTTTTTATCGGACTGTTTGCACCACACTCGTTATGGTCGGCATTGCTGGTAAGCCAGTGCGCGGCCTTGCTGGTGCTGGTGGCGGGTTTGCAATCGGCCTGGTGGGTGACGCAGTGGCGTACCCGGGTTTTATCGCCCGTCGCAGATAGCCCGACCGCTGTACCGGAGCCCGTGGAAAATCCTGGCTGGTATGAACGGTTGCTCGAAGGTATCAGCACCCGTTGCGGTCGCCTGCTGGGTTACATCGGCGCGCCCACGTTGTGGCTGATTGGTTGGGCTGCGTTGGTGCTGTTGATTCTGGAGCAAGCCTGGAATCTGGAATTGCCGCCCGCGACGCTAGGCGTCTCAGCCAGCGTCGGCGCGATATTTTCTTTATTGCTGGCGTTCGGTCTGCTGGTTTTCGAACGCCAGTTGGGACAGCAATCCATCCTTGAGTGGCCTGAGGCACCGCCGCTGGCGCAACTGACTCGGCTGGCAATCATCGTCCTGGTGTTATGTGCGCTGTGCCTGTTGTTCGCCACGCAAACGTCCCTTTGGCCGGTTCGCATGGCGGTATTGGTAGGAGTGTTGCCGGGAGTGGTGGCGATCGAGTTGCTACTCAGGGCCTTGCTGTCGTTGTTCAGTCCACGCCGGGACTCGCTGGAGCCAACCCTGCTGGCTCGCAGTGTCATCGCCGACCTGCTGCGCTGGCCGCCGCGACCCTTGCAGGCGTTACAGCGTGAGTTATACAGCCGTTTCGGCATCGACCTGCGGCAGGCCTGGGCTTTGCGCTACATGCGTCGCGCCTTTTTCCCGGTACTGGTACTGGTCTCGCTGGTGGGTTGGCTGTTGACCGGCGTCCATGAAGTACCGATGCAGGGCCGCGGTATCTACGAGCGATTCGGGGAGCCGGTGAAGGTCTTCGGCCCGGGCCTGCATATCGGGTTGCCCTGGCCGTTGGGTCGGGTGCTGAATGTCGAATATGGGGTGGTGCACGAATTGGCTACCAGCGTGGGCAATGAACGCACGCTCGTACAAGCCGAACCGGCGGAGGGGCCCGCCCCGGAGGTTGCCAACCGGCTGTGGGACGCCAGCCATGTGAACGATAAATCCCAGGTGATTGCCAGCCGCCGCGCCGACCAGCAGAGCTTTCAGATCGTCAATATGGATGTGCGCTTCATCTACCGCATCGGCCTGGATGACGCCGCGGCCCTGGCGGCGACATACCACAGCACCGATGTGCCCGCGCTGATTCGTAGTACCGCCAGCCGGATCCTGGTGCACGAGTTTGCCTCGCGCACGCTGGACGGTTTGCTGGGCGCTGACCGTATCAGCCTGGCCGATGAGATCGGCCGTGCGGTTCAAGCGGATTTACAGGCGCTCGATAGCGGGGTGGAAATCCTGGCCACGGTGGTGGAAGCGATTCATCCACCGGCAGGTGCGGCCAATGCTTATCACGCTGTACAGGCGGCCCAGATCAGTGCCCAGGCGCTGATCGCCCGGGAGCGCGGCGCTGCGGCAGAGCAGACCCAACAGGCGCAATTGCAGGCCGCCATGGCGTATGACCAGGCTCAAGCCAAAGCCCATGAAATCAATGCCGCCGCCCAAACCGGCGACTTGCGCTTCGAGGCAGAACGCAAAGCCTATGTCAGCGCAGGTCACGCGTTTGTGCTGGAACAGTACTTCACCCAACTGATCCAGGGGCTGGGCAACGCCAGGCTGTTGATACTCGACCATCGCCTGGGCGGCAGCTCAAACGCGCCGACCATTGATCTGCGAACCTTTACGCTACCCGCGGACCCTGCCTCGCCGCGTAATCTTGTCCAGCCAGGAGCTGCCCATTGAGTCCTTCTTCTCACGGTCATCACGACCACGTCGGTCACGATCACGGCCATGCCGGCCATCATCACGGGCATCATCACCATCACGGCGACCCGCAGCATGCCGGGCCATTCCCTTGGCGGCGGATGGGCTGGGCGGCGCTGCTGGTGGCGTTTGCGGTTGCGGCGGCAAGCCTGGTGCAGGTGCGCTCGGGGGAAGCTACCGTCATCACTCGTTTTGGTAATCCGGCGCGGGTGTTGCTGCAACCGGGACTGGCTTGGCGTTGGCCGGCGCCGTTCGAGGCAGCGATTCCGGTGGATCTGCGGCTGCGCACGACCTCCAGCGGTCTGCAGGACGTCGGGACCCGCGATGGATTACGCATCATCGTACAGGCCTATGTAGCGTGGCAGGTTCAGAGCGAACCGGACAACGTACAGCGCTTCATGCGGGCGGTGCAGAACCAGCCGGACGAAGCTGCACGGCAGATTCGCACCTTCGTCGGTTCGGCCCTGGAGACAACCGCTGCCAGTTTTGATCTGGCAAACCTGGTCAACACCGATGCCGGCCAAGTGCGGATCGGCGATTTCGAGGCGCAATTGCGTCAGCAGATCGAGCAACAACTGCTCACCACCTATGGCGTGCGAGTGCTGCAGGTGGGCATCGAACGATTGACCTTGCCATCAGTAACGTTGACCGCCACGGTGGACCGCATGCGTGCCGAGCGTGAAACCATCGCTACCGAGCGCACGGCCATTGGCAAACGCGAAGCCGCACAGATTCGCTCCGCAGCCGAACGTGATGCGCGAATCGTGCAGGCCGATGCTACGGTGAAGGCGGCTGATATCGAGGCGCAGTCCCGGGTTGAAGCGGCGCAAATTTATGGCCGGGCCTATGCCGGCTCGCCTCAGCTCTACAACGTGCTGCGCTCCTTGGACACCTTGGGAACCATTGTCGGTCCCAGCACCAAGCTGATCCTGCGTACAGACGCCGCCCCGTTCAAAGTGCTGGTCGATGGCGTGCCTGTCATGGAACCCAAGGGTGGAACACAACGATGAGTAGCGTTCCACGTGGAACAAACGAGTTGTCCAGCCCATGGATTCAGGCGGGACGCTTGGCTTTTCTGGCGCTTTATGCAGTAACGGCCCTGGCCGCTGTGACTTGGGTTTTCTCCAACGTGCGGCAGATTGACCCCCAGGACCGCGCCGTGGTGCTGCACTTCGGCGCGCTGGACCGGATTCAGAACGCCGGTCTCCTGATGGCCTGGCCTCGTCCCGTGGAACAGGTGGTTCTGCTTCCGGCGGCGGATAGGGTTCTGGACAGGCGCGTGGAAACCTTGCTGCGCTCGGACGCTGCGCTACAGGCGGATCGGGTCGCCAGCTTCGCCACGCCGGTCAGCGATGCGCTGGCCGGTTCGGGTTATTTGCTGACGGGCGACGCAGGGGTAGTGCAGCTGGACGTGCGCGTTTTCTATAAGGTCACCGAGCCATATGCCTTCGTGTTACAGGGTGAGCATGTGTTGCCGGCCCTGGACCGTTTGGTCACCCGTAGCGCCTTGGCATTGGCCGCCGCTCGGGATCTGGACACTATTCTGGTGGCTCGTCCGGAGTTGATCGGCAATGACAGTCAGGCCGCCGAGCGCCGCGAACGCCTGCGGGGCGATCTGGTTCAAAGCGTCAACCATCGTCTGGCCGAGCTGGCCTCCACGGGGCAGGGGCTGGGGATCGAAGTGGTGCGGGCCGACGTTCAGTCGAGCCTGCCGGGCCCTGCAGTGAGCGCGTTCAATGCGGTGCTCACCGCCAGTCAACAGGCCGATAAGGCAGTCGCGAATGCACGAACCGAAGCCGAGAAGCTGACCCAGACGGCACGACAGGAGGCTGATCGGTTCCTGCAGGTCGCCCATGCCCAAGCCAGTGAGCGGCTCGCCAAAGCCTCGGCCGATACCGCGACGGTGCTCAGTCTGGCAAACGCTCAGGGCAGTGATCCGCAGATGTTGCTGCGCCTCTATCGCGAGCGTGTGCCCGCCATTCTCCGTCAGGCCGGTTCAGTGACGACGGTCGATCCTAAAGACGATTCCCGCCTGATCATTCAGGGAGCTGAACAATGACCCCACATACCGCCGCCGCTCCGATGCTGTCTCGTGCCGAGCAACGTACCGCTGCGCGGCAACTGACCCTGGCCATGGTCGCCTTGGGCTTGCTCGCGTTGGGCCTGGTGTGGCGAGGATGGTCACCGGAGCAGACAGGCGTCAGCCAGTTGCTGTTGGGAGTCGCCTCGTTGTTGGTGGCCGTGCCAGTGATGCGTTCAGCCTGGTACAGCCTGCGCTATCCGAGTCTGCATGGAATCACCGATCAACTCATCGCCTTGGCCATGCTGGGAGCGTGGGCCACCGGCGACCTGATGACCGCCGCGCTGTTGCCAATCATCATGATATTCGGTCATGTGCTGGAAGAACGCAGTGTCATCGGCTCCCAGGAAGCGATTCACGCCCTTGGTCAATTGACTCGTAGCCAGGGCCGCAAGGTGCTGGCGGACGGTTCGATCGTCGATGTCGATAACGCGACGCTCCTGCCGGGCGATCTGGTGGAGGTCCGGGCGGGAGACCGGGTGCCTGCGGACGGACGCGTGGTATCCGGCCAGGCGAGCCTGGACACCGCTCCCATTACTGGTGAATCGGTCCCGCTGGAGGCGGTGGTGGGCACGGAAATCTATGGTGGCGCGATCAATCTCGATGGGTTGCTGCGCCTTGAAGTGACGCGTACCGGCAACGACTCGACGCTGGGCAAGGTCATTGCCCTGATGCAGAACGCGGAACGTTCCAAGCCCCCCATTACCCGTTTGCTGGAGCGTTATGCCGGCAGCTATCTGGTGCTGGTGCTGATGCTGGCTGCGGTGACCTGGTTCATTACCAATGATGCCCAGGCGATGCTGGCCGTGCTGGTAGCCGCGTGTCCATGCGCGCTGGTGCTGTCGGCACCGGCGACAGCGATCGCGGGCATAGCGGTGGCGGCGCGTCATGGCATCCTCATCCGCAGCTCGGCTTTTCTGGAGGAACTGGCGGACCTGACGTCACTCGTCGTGGACAAGACCGGCACACTGACCTTCGGTGCCTTGCGCCTCAAATCCATCGAAGGCGACGAGGATCCAGCCTTTTTGCTGCCGTTGGCTGCCAGCCTTGGTTCGGCCAGCAGCCACCCGGTCAGCCGTGCATTAGCGGGACTGGTGGAACAGGAGAAACGGCCTTCGCTGACACACATTCAAGAACGGCAAGGTTTGGGTGTGGTCGCGATGACCTCGCAAGGCGAGGCGGCACTGGGCCGACCGGAACTGTTCGAGCGGCTGGGAATCACGACCTCGCCAATCCCCAACCATGATGGCCCGATTGCCGGCCTGGCTCTGGATGGGAAGTTCCTCGCCTGGCTGTTGCTGGCCGACAGCGTCAAGCCGGAAGCGCAAATGGCCCTGGGCGAATTACGGGCGCTGGGCCTGGGGCGCCAGTTGCTGTTGACCGGTGACCGCGAGAGTGTGGCGAATGCCCTGGCGCGGGATATCGACATTAGCGATGTACAGGCCCAAGCGTTGCCGGAAGACAAGCTCAAACGGGTCATGGCGGAGATCGATCACGGTTTCCGTCCCATGGTCGTGGGTGACGGCATCAACGACTCCCTGGCGCTCAAAGCCGGAGTGGTCGGGATCGCCATGGGGGCGGGCGGTGCGGACATTGCGCTGGCGTCCGCCGATGTGGTGCTGATTGGCAGCGACTTGAGGCGGCTCGGTACCTGCGTGCGACTCAGCCGCCAATGTCGCCGTACCCTGCAGGTCAACGTGATCATCGGCCTGGGCTGGACGATGGCCATTGTTGCCTTCGCGGCCTTTGGTTGGCTCGGCGCGGCAGGGGCAATGGTCGCGGCGTTGCTGCATAACCTGAGCACTCTGCTAGTGTTAGGTAATGCCGGGCGCTTACTGCGGTTCCATGAACCTCTATCGAAAATTTCACCGGAGGCAGGCGAGTAGAACTGCGCGACCGACATGCAATCAAGGGTGGAAGAGGGTGCGCACCAGGGCAGTCCCCGGCGCAGGAGCGGTTTCGGGAGGTAATAGAAAAAGGCTATATATTCGATAGGCAGCTATTTTTCTACAATGGTCTACCCTCATTTCAGACGTCTGAAACAAGGGGGATATCTCATGCTCGCGCAACTTCCACCGGCCTTACAGAATCTGCATCTGCCGCTTCGGCTCCGGCTCTGGGATGGTCACGAATTCTCGCTGGGCGCCGACCCCAGTGTCACGATCGTGGTCAAGGACCCTCAGATGGTCGCGCAATTCACGCACCCCAGCCTGGATGCACTGGGAGCGGCTTTCGTGGAGGGCAAGCTCGAGCTTGAGGGCTCGATCAACGAAGTGATCCGGGTGTGCGACGAACTGAGCCAGGCGCTTGTGGACGAAGACAGCGAGGACCTGCCGGTGCGCTCGCTCCACGACAAGGAAACCGACGCCAAGGCCATCTCCTACCATTACGACCTGTCCAATGCGTTCTACCAGCTGTGGCTCGACAGCGACATGGCTTATTCCTGCGCCTATTTCGAGACGGGCAGCGAAACCCTTGAACAGGCCCAGCAGGCAAAATTCCGCCACCTGTGCCGCAAGCTGCGTCTGCAGCCGGGCGACTACCTGTTGGATGTGGGTTGTGGGTGGGGCGGCTTGGCGCGCTATGCGGCGCGTGAGTTCGGTGCCCGGGTCTTTGGTATCACCTTGAGCAAGGCGCAGTTGGAGCTGGCCCGGGAGCGGGTCAAGTCCGAGGGCCTAGAAGGCCAGGTGGAATTGCAGTTGCTCGATTATCGGGATCTCCCCCAGGATGGACGGTTCGACAAGGTGGTAAGCGTCGGCATGTTCGAGCACGTTGGTCACGCGAACCTGGAGCAGTATTGCAAAACACTGTTCGGCGCCGTCCGCGAGGGTGGGTTGGTGATGAACCATGGCATCACGGCCAAGCACACCGATGGACGTCCGGTTGGTCGCGGTGCGGGTGAATTCATAGAGAAATACGTCTTTCCCAATGGCGAGCTGCCCCACTTGGCGATGATCTCTGCCCATATCAGCGAAGCGGGCCTGGAAATTGTCGACGTGGAAAGTTTGCGTCTGCATTACGCACGCACACTGGATCACTGGAGCGAACGGCTGGAAGATAATCTGGAGGCCGCTTCGAAGGAAGTGCCGGAGCAGGCCCTGCGAATCTGGCGTCTGTACCTGGCCGGATGCGCCTATGCGTTCGCCAAGGGCTGGATCAATCTGCACCAGATCCTGGCGGTGAAGGCTCATGCGGACGGCAGTCATGACTTGCCATGGACCCGCGATGACATTTACCACCCTTGATCGGACGCGTTCTACAGTATCGGGGAAATGAGCCGGGCGACCCGCATGCCGATTTTCTGCAGGCGATGGGTTTCCCGGCTTTCCTGTTTGGCGATTTCATGAGCCTGGGCGAAGTCCGCCTCAAGCATCTGCTCGACTTGCGTGGCGAACGGAATATCCACCGTTAACAGCATCACTTCGAAATTCAACCGGAACGAACGGTTGTCCAGGTTCGCGCTGCCGATGGCGCTGATCTCACTATCGATCAATACTACTTTCTGATGCAGGAAGCCTGGCTCGTAGCGGAACACCCGTACGCCCGCCCGTACTGCTTCAAACGCATAGAGGCTGGAGGCGGCATAGACGACCTTGTGGTCGGGTCTGGACGGCAACAGGATGCGCACGTCCACACCGCGCAACACTGCCAGGCGTAACGCAGCGAACACCGCTTCGTCAGGAATGAAGTACGGCGTTGTAATCCAGACCCGTTCGCTCGCCGCATGGATCGCTTCGACAAAAAACAGGGAACAGGTTTCACAGGTATCGGCCGGCCCACTGGCAAGTAACTGGCAGAGCACACCGTCCTCTGGATAAGCGTCGGGCAGGATCAAAGGCGGCAGTGAACGAGCCACCCAGAACCAATCCTCGGCAAACGACTCTTGCATGCTTGCCACCACTGGACCGCTGACCTGGACATGGGTGTCCCGCCACGGCGCGAGGGGCGGCATTTCTCCCATATATTCATCGCCCACGTTATGGCCGCCGACGAACCCCAGGACACCGTCCACGACCACGATCTTGCGATGGTTACGAAAGTTGACCTGGAACCGGTTGAGCCAGCCGCTGCGGGTCGCGAAGGCTTTGACGTGAACACCGCCGTCGCGCAGGGCCTGGACATAGCGATGGGGCAGGGAATGGCTGCCGATACGGTCATAAAGCAGATAAACCGCTACGCCTTCAGCGGCCTTCTTCAGTAACAAGGATTGGAGTCGCTGGCCCAGGTGATCGTCATGGACGATGAAGAACTGAACCAGCACGGCTTCCCGAGCATTATCGATGGCCTGAAAGATGGCCTCGAAGGTGACATGACCGTTCACGAGCAAGCGTACCTGATTGTTTGCCAGGCAAGGGGTACGTCCCAATTTGGGCATGGCGCGTAATGAGGCGTACGCCTGGGAGGCCCGTGCGGCCAACGCCTCTTCGACCCATGGACGCCAGTTAAGCTCGGAGACGGCCTTGCGCATCTCTTCGTTGGCTTGTCGGCGCGCCTGGATGTATCCGTCGAAGGTACTGCGACCGAAAATCAGATAGGGGATCAGTGTCAGGTACGGGATAAATACCAGTGACAGAGCCCATGCAATCGAGCCTTGGGCGGTTCGCACCGTCAGCACTGCATGAACCGCGGCGATGGAACCCAGCGTGTGAAGCAGCGCAATCAGGTAACCGAAAACATGCGGGCCGAAATAGTCCATCGGGTTGCCTTGCTCCTGAATTCCAATTGCTTAACAGACCATGTTCCAGCACGAATGTCGCTGATTAATTCAGCGGTGCCAAGCGTGAACCGAAGCCGACGGACGACGTCTAACGGCCACCTGTCCTCTGGAGTTCTTGCAATGAATGTTCGTCTGCTGGGTTTGGCCTTGGCGGTTGGCTTGTCTGTTCCTATGGCAGCTCAGGCGCAGATGCTTCAGCCAGGTTTGTGGGAGCTGACGACGAGCAATATGAAAGTCGATAACCAGAATCTGCCGGACCTGCAACTTATTCTTGGGCAGTTGCAGAACCAGATGACCCCGGAGCAACGGGCGATGCTGGAAAAACAAGGCATTACCATGGGCGGAAAAGGGATTCGGGTATGCCTGACTCCTGAGCAAGTCCAGACCAATGACATCCCTTTGCAGGATCCGCAGTCGGGATGCAAACAGCAGATCACCGAGCGCAGCGGTAATCAGTGGAAGTTTCGTTTCAGTTGTCCGAGAGCCCAGGGTAACGGTATCGCGATATTCCAGAGTGATCGTGAGTTCACTACCAAGGTCAACGGCACGTTCAACGCCACCGGTGTCCAGCAGAACGGTAGCCTGGATACCCGGGCCATCTGGTTGGGACAGGATTGCGGAACGGTCAAGCCAAGGGCGTGACCGTTAACAGACGGCGAGGTGCTTCACCTCGCCGGTTCTCGAAGCGTTGGCTCAAGGCTGTCCCAACGCGTCGTACAGGGTCTTCAGGTTGTATTCGAACAGCCCGATAAAAGTGCTGGCCGGCCCGCTGGCAGCGAGGGCATCGGAGTACAGTGTGCCACCGATCCGCGCGCCGCTTTCGTTGGCTATCTGCTTGAGCAGGCGCGCATCCTTGATGTTTTCCATGAACACGGCTTTGACCTTCGCCTGGCGGATCTGGGTGATCAGTGCTGCGACTTCGGCGGCCGATGGTTCACGCTCGGTGGATAACCCTTGGGGCGCCATGAACTCGATGCCATAGGCCTGACCCAAGTAACCGAATGCATCATGGGAAGTCACGATCTTGCGATTGCCCGGTGGCAGCGACCCGAACCGGGCCTTTGCTTCGGCAAGCAAGGCGTAAATCTTTTTCAGATAGGCCTGACTGTTGCGCTCATAATCCGATTTGTTTGCCGGGTCGGCGGCTTCCAGAGCCTTGCTGATGTTACGCACATAGAGCTCAGCGTTGGCCAAGTTGTGCCAGGCGTGGGGATCGGGCACCGTCTCGCCGTCTTCGTCCAGCGAGCGTGGAATCACTCCATGACTGGCACTGATTACCGGCGCACTGGTCTCGGTACTGGCGACCAGGCGATCCAACCAAGGCTCAAAGCCCAGTCCGTTCTTGATGATCAATTTTGCACCCAGTAGTGCCTTGGCATCATCGGGCGTGGGTTCGTAAGTATGCGCATCGGCGTCCGGCCCCACCATATTGATGATCTGGACATGCTCGCCGCCGACCTGCCGGGTCATATCGGCGAGGATGCTGAAACTCGTGACTACCTGTAGCTTTTCGGCGGCGGACGATGACAGGGACAGCAGCAGACTGAACAGCACGAGCAGAACGCGCATCGGGGGATACCTCATGGGGATGTGAGCAAAGGCGGGCGGCGCAACAAGCCATGCACCGGACCGAGTACCACGGACAACAGGTACAGCGCGCCGGCCACCAGCACGATGGCCGGTCCACTGGGCAGCGAAAAGTTGAAGGACAGCAACAGGCCGAATCCTACCGAGAGGCAGCCCAGGAGCGCCGCGACCAGCATCAGCGTCGGTAGGCGACGACTCCAGAATCGTGAAGCCGCTGCCGGAAGCATCATCAGGCCCACAACCATCAGTGCGCCAATGGCCTGGAATCCGATCACCAGATTCAGGACCACCAGGGTCAGGAATACGCCATGGGCCAACGGGCCTAGCCGGCTGATGGTTTGCAGGAACAGCGGATCCAGCGTGTCGAGCAGCAGGGGGCGGTAGATCAATGCCAGGGTCCCCAGGCTGATCGCCGAGACCCAGAGCATGCCCTTCAGTGTTGATTCATCCACCGCCAGGGCTGAACCAAATAACAGGTGCAGCAGATCAAGGCGCTTGCCTGCCACTCCAAGGATCAGCACACCGGCCGCCAGGGAAATAGGATAGATCGCGGCAAGACTTGCATCTTCCCGCAGACCGGTGCGACGGGTGATCCAGGCAGCTAATCCGGCCATGCCCAGACCTGCGCCGAGTCCTCCCACGGTCAAGGCGGGCAGGCTCAGACCGGCAAACCAGAATCCCAGAGCGGCACCGGGCAGTATGCCGTGAGCCACGGCGTCTCCGATCAGGCTCATTCGACGCAGGATCAGAAACACGCCCAAAGGGGCGGTGCTGCATGCCAGAACCAAGCCGCCGAGCAGGGCTCGCCGCATGAATACGAAATCCTGGAAAGGCTGCCAGAAGTGAAGGGCAGAGTGCATCAGGCCACCCTTGTGCAGGGTGGCTGAGCGATCAATTCGTGGCTACGACCCAAGGTACAGCCCGACTGTTTCACCACCAGCGTGTGAAGGATGTGCTGGCGCACCGCGGCCAAGTCATGGCAAACCACTACGAGCGTTCGCCCCTCGGTGTGCCAGTCGTGGATGTGTTTCCACAACAGTGCTTGGCCTTGTTCATCGAGGGCAGCATGGGGTTCGTCGAGAAGTAAAAGCGGTGCCTCCGTCAAACTCAGACGTGCAAGCAGGGCGCGTTGCAGTTCGCCTCCTGACAATGCCATCAGCGGTCGATGCTCCAGGCCGCACAGCGCCCAATCTTCCAGCACGGTTTTGAGTCTCTGGCTTCGCAGCACAGGCGCGTCTCGACGCCCCCAGGCCCCGGCGGCCACCAGCTCTTGCAGGGTGATGGGGAATTGTCGATCCAAATGTTGCTGCTGTGGCAGGAATGAAACCCCACCGCGATGAGGAACGCCCAGTCGGACTTTGCCGAATAGGGGTTTTTGCAACCCTGCGATCACTTTCAGCAGGCTGCTTTTGCCCGAACCATTGGCGCCGATAATCGCCGTCAGGCTGCCGGCAGGACGTTCCATATGCAGTGCAGGCGTGAGCGGTCTTCCCGGCGGTCCCCAGCACAAGGCTTGGCAGCTGATCATGATGGCTCCCGCCCCCACCGACTTTCAGCGACGGCATCATGAGCATGAAGGCTCTCGGCATGAACAACGCGAACGTCGAGCCCGACGATATCGTCTGACCGTCGCAAGGCCAGGCTGAGCCGCCTGGCAGCATCTTCACAAAACATCAGGTTCTGGCCGTTGGCGAGGGCGAATGCCTGTTCGTCGGCACGCTTGACTGCAGTTTGCACCGCGGTACCGAGTGCCGCTTCGGCTTCGTCGATGAGTAACAGCAACGGCAGTTCAGCGACGCCCTTAGCCAGACGTACGTTCAGTGTGGCCGTGCTGCGCTGGCTATGAGGCGTCGCCACAACGCCTTTGGCAGAGCCCAGCCATGCAAGGACGTCTTCGTGCTCAAGGGCTTTATTGGCAAAGTCGGTCACAAACTGCTGTTGAATTAGCTGACGGGCGAGTGCAGCCGAACAGGGGCAAGTGGATGAGTAGGGAATGTCGACACTGAGTTCCACGTGGAACATCTGATTTTTTAGATGGGCGCTGATGCTGACTGGGTAGCGTTTCCAGCCGCTCAGTGGACTGACAAGGGCCGGTCTTCTCAGTAGCCATTCGGTACGAATGGTCAGTGCAGCGGATTGGGAAAGGCCTTCATGACTGTCCAGGAATTGCTGCAAGATACGCTGCAGCAAGGGCGGTGAGAGTGTCTCTGTCTCTAGCATCTCCAGCGCAAGGTACAAACGTGACATGTGAATGCCGCGGGCCTGTTCGTCGTCCAGGCTGACACTTGCATCAGCCGTCGCACTCAGGCGTTGACCTTGGATCAATACCGGTACTGCAACGCCATGCATGCCCACCCAATCGAGAGGCAGAGCTTGGTGGGAAGCCTGCGCGGCAACGTCCGGCAGCGGCAGCGTTAACGCATTCATGAGCGTGGTCCATCGGGGAGTCGGATTTTATGTTATGTTATAACACCAAATCCTGCCAGACCTTTCATGAAGAGATTTTTATTTCTGTTCCACGTGAAACATCACTCGCCGACTTGGCAGCCGCTAACCCGTCCGCAGACGAATTTACCGGCAGTGCCGCCTGAACTGGAAAAGCGGTTAAGCGTCGTCCAGCCGACACGTCTGCTGTAGCCAATCCAAGTCTCGCCATCGGATGCCAGCCCGGTAAAAAAGGTCAACTGTCTATAGCGGCTGGTAGTTTGCGCCCAGTAGCGACGTCCTTCCGCTTCAAAGCCTCGAATATAGATAGTGCTTCCAGCCGTCATCACGCTGTAGGCGTTGCCTTGCCTGTCAACGCACACCAGCAAATTCGCGCTTCGTGTGCAGTCTGCCAATAAGGCTTTGCCTTGGGCCATCGCAAAGGATGAAAAAAGCATCAGCACGGCGCAAGGGAGTAGAGCTCTGACGAAACGGCGCATAGAGAAATTCTCAAGATGGGCATTCCAAGCTAATATGAACGGAATCGTTATACTATAACGTTGTTTAATGATATCACGCAGCCTGGCAAAACGAGTCGCTGCAACGCTGATACAGCGTTCAGCAGCGACCGCCCCGATGAGGATATACCTAATGCCCAATCGCCTTCCCGTTACAGTGCTGTCCGGATTTCTCGGCGCCGGCAAAAGCACCTTGCTCAACTACGTTCTGCGCAACCGTGAGAAGCTGCGTGTCGCTGTGATCGTCAACGATATGAGCGAGATCAACATCGATGGCAGTGAGGTCCAGCGCGACGTCAGCCTGAGCCGTGCTGAAGAAAAGCTGGTGGAAATGAGTAATGGTTGTATCTGTTGCACGCTGCGCGAGGACCTGCTGGCTGAAGTCGGGCAGCTTGCCAGGGATGGGCGCTTCGATTACTTGCTGATCGAGTCCACCGGCATTTCCGAACCCCTGCCCGTAGCAGAAACGTTTACGTTTCGTGACGAAGAGGGCCGTAGTCTGGCCGACGTCGCCCGACTGGACACGATGGTGACCGTGGTCGATGGTGTGAATTTTTTGCCCGATTATCAGGCAGCAGAGAGTCTGGCAACGCGAGGTGAAACCCTTGGCGAAGAAGATGAGCGCTCGATTACGGACTTGCTGATTGATCAGGTTGAGTTCGCCGACGTGATCCTGATCAGTAAGATCGACCTGATCGGTCGCCATGAGCGGGAAGAATTGATCGCGATCCTGACCCGTCTGAACCCCCGGGCACGGATCCTTCCCATGGTGATGGGCCAGGTGCCGCTGGAAGAGATCCTCGACACTCGCCGTTTCGACTTTGAACGTGCGGCCCAGGCCCCCGGATGGCTACAGCAATTGCGAGGCGAGCACGTCCCTGAAACCGAAGAATACGGCATTGCCTCGACAGCCTACCGGGCACGACGCCCGTTTCATCCGCAGCGTTTTTTCAGCCTGATCGACCGTCCATGGAGCAACGGCAAACTCCTGCGCTCCAAAGGTTTCTTCTGGCTGGCCAGCAAGCCGGAAGAGGCGGGTAGCTGGTCACAGGCCGGAGGTCTGTTGCGTCACGGATATGCCGGGCGTTGGTGGCGATTTGTTCCAAAAAGCCAGTGGCCACGGGACGAGGAAAGCATTGCCGCCATCATGACGAACTGGATCCCGGATACGGGTGACTGCCGCCAGGAGTTGGTCTTCATCGGCCAAGGCATTGACTTTGACCGCCTCACCGCAGCCTTGCATGCCTGCCTGCTCACTGACGAGGAAATGGCCTTGGGAATCGAGGGTTGGCGGCTGCTGCCGGATCCATTCGGTGCCTGGCATGACGAGGCTGCAGCGTGATGTCGGGCCTCTGCTTGAAACGCGCACAGATTCGCCAGGTCCAGGGCGATACCCCTGGAGTTCTGACGCAGATCCTGGAGGATGGCGTCAATCTGGCCGTCTGGCAGCGTCAACTTCCGCTGCATATCAGCGACTTTGCCGCGATGATGCTTTCCATGGATCAGTCGCTGGCGGAGTCATGGGTACTCGATCTGCCGGAGGAGGACTCCCAGCCGGAGCTGAACGGTTTGGCTGCCGGTTTCAGTGATCTGCACGGTTACGAAGGGTTCGTGGCCGACGTCACTTGGCTGGTCGGTGCGTTTGCTTGTTTGTTGGGCGCCCAGCGTGTCGGTCTACGCCTGCGAATCCTGGACAAGGCCATGTGCCCGCGCTTTCACGTCGATCACGTACCGGTGCGGCTCGTCACTACTTATGCCGGCCCTGGCAGTCAGTGGCTGGCGGAAGGCGCCATGGTCCGCCAATGCCTTGCCCGCCCTGAGGCGGAGCCCCGCGATCCGCGGTTGATCCAACAGTTTCGTAGCGGTGACGTGGCCTTGCTCAAGGGTGAGAAGTGGCAGGGCAATGAGGGCTTCGGTCTGATTCATCGTTCGCCGGAGCCGGCTCCGGGGGAGCGTCGGTTGATTCTGACACTGGACTGGCTGGCATAGTGGCCTGTGTGGCTAATTCGTGCACTCAAATTAACCTACAGGCCACTAGGGTTTGAGCCAGGTCCCTTGGTTCTTTCCTTCACAGAACGGTTGGAGATACGCCGCGTCGCCGGCCACGCCGTAATAGTGAATATCCTGGCGGTAGGGCATATTGGTGACCTGAGCGTTGCTGCAGACGCCGAACGCGCCGCCAGGACATTGATCGACGTATTGCACATCGACTTTCTGTCCGGCAAGGCTTGGCTGGCAGAATCCGTCGGCGAAGAGCTTTGGCGGAATACTGCGGTTCTGCTGACATACCTTGACGTCGAGCCGTTCCGCCTGGCTATGGACCACGCAAGCCTGGGCCAGTACCTGGTTCGAAGTCAGTGCCAGTAATAACCAGACAATCATCCGCATTTTCACCTCCATCGAAAGCTGTCGATCATGTTGCAGAACATTCCCACCCATGTCGTCGCAGGGCCCTTGGGGGCTGGCAAGACCAGCCTGATCAGGCAATTGCTCGCCCAGCGCCCCGCTGACGAGCGCTGGGCGGTGCTGATCAACGAGTTTGGCCAGATCGGACTGGATGCCGCGCTACTGACCCAGGCGGCCGATGGTATCGCACTGGGGGAAGTTGCCGGAGGCTGTTTATGTTGCGTCAACGGGGCGCCGTTTCAGATCGGTCTCGGTCGTTTATTGCGCAAGGCGCAGCCGGACCGTCTGTTCATCGAACCTTCAGGCCTGGGTCATCCGGCGCAACTGATGAGGCAATTGCAGCAAGCACCCTGGCTCGGGGTGCTGGCGGTACAGCCATGCGTGCTGGTGCTGGACGCCCGGGCGATGGCAGACGGCAGACTGTTGGCTGATGTGCAACGACAGGCGCTCGCCACCGCCGGACTGCTGGTACTGAACAAAGCCGAGCGCCTCACAGACGACGAACGTGCACGCGTCATCAAGCAGCTACCGGCGATTCCATCGTATTGGACGCAGCAGGCTGCGTTGCCCATCGACCAATTGCCGGGGATGTCCGCCCGGGGAAGCGGGGCTGTGGACAACTTGGATGTACCGACGGACGTGGGGCAGCTCCCGGCAATCTGGAGCGATCCGACGTTGCCGATCTGCCTGCATGGGCCGCAGGAAGGAGGCTGGAGCATTGGCTGGCGATGGCATCCGAGCCAGCGTTTCGACACGCAGGCATTGACCCGATGGTTGGAGGGCGAAAGCTGGCGACGGGCCAAGTTGATCATTCACAGCGCCGACGGTTGGGTTTCAACCAACGCCCTGGAAGGCGAAGCGCCGCAATGGCAAAGCAGCGAGTGGCGGCAGGACTCCCGGCTCGAATTGATTTTCAGCCAGCCGCAAGAAGTGACCATCCTGCACAGTGGCCTGGCGAACTGCCGACGGCCATGAGTCATTCCTGATTCAAGGCTTCCACTTGTTGTGTTCCTGTCGCCACTGGCTTAATTCGATGACTTCGGCCCGGTGCTTGGCCTGGACCGGTTCGGCCAGTGTCTGTGGCGATTCTTCGAACGGCATCGGGTACGGCGCCAGTTCGATCTGCGCGCTGTGGGCGCCGAACTGGGTGATGGTGCCCGAATGGCGCGATTCGCCGGTGACTGTGAATTCGAAATTGTAGATTCGCGCCAGGCGCCTGCGCCCGCTGGCATCCTTCACGAATCCGATCTTCTTCAGCGCAACGTTGCCGTCCAGCAGTTCGATTTTCAGGTTGGCGCAATGCTGCATGACCCTCGCCAACGCGCGTTCGCGCAAACCGTGGTTGTGCCACAACCAGGCGCCACCGGTAGCCAGCAGCATCAGCACGAAGATATTTCCAAGAGTCAGCATGAACGAAGTGCTCCAACAAGTTGCTATCAGCTTAACTGTGTCGCCGGTCTGTCGTACAGGCTGTGTTTAGTCGCATACTGCGCGGCTTGAATTTCAATCGTTTTACGGAAACCTTCCCCATGAAACGTACGCCTCATCTGCTTGCCATTCAGTCTCATGTGGTATTCGGCCACGCCGGCAACAGCGCCGCCGTGTTTCCCATGCAGCGGATCGGGGTCAATGCATGGCCGCTCAATACCGTGCAGTTTTCCAATCACACCCAGTACGGCCAATGGGCCGGGGACGTCCATGCGCCCCACCAGATACCGGCCTTGATCGACGGTATCGCAGCTATCGGTGAGTTGGGCAATTGCGATGCGGTGCTCTCCGGTTACCTCGGAAGCGCGGCTCAAGGGCGGGCGATCCTGACGGGCGTGTCCCGCATCAAAACCGCCAATCCCAAGGCGCTCTACTTGTGCGACCCGGTCATGGGGCACCCGGAGAAGGGCTGCATCGTGGCGCCCGAAGTGAGCGAATTCCTGCTGGAAGAGGCCGCTGCGGTGGCGGACATCCTGTGCCCGAACCAACTGGAGCTGGACAGCTTCTCGGGTCGAAAGGCGCAATCGTTGCTTGACTGTCTGGGTATGGCGCGTGCGTTGTTGGCACGCGGTCCGAAAGCTGTGCTGGTCAAGCACCTGGCTTATCCCGGCAAGCCCGAAGACAGCTTCGAAATGTTACTGGTGACCGCCGAAGGCAACTGGCATCTGCGCCGGCCATTGCTGGCATTCCCGCGTCAACCGGTGGGGGTGGGCGACCTGACGTCAGGTCTGTTCCTGGCGCGGATACTGCTGGGCGACGGCTTGGTGGCGGCGCTGGAATTCACCGCTGCGGCGGTGCATGAAGTACTGCTGGAGACCCAGGCTTGCGCCAGTTATGAACTGCAACTGGTTCGCGCCCAGGATCGGATCGCTCATCCACGGGTGCGGTTCGAGGCAGTACCCATCAGCCTCTGATCACACCGATCCCTGTGGGAGCGAGCCTGCTCGCGATAGCGGTTCATGGCCAACCTCAAGGTTGGTTTGGAGCCTTTATCGCGAGCAGGCTCGCTCCCGGACATCAATTGACCCCGTCCTCTTTGATCTCCTGATAACGCTTCTCCAGTTCCTGGCGAATCTGCCGACGCTGCTGGGCTTGTTTGTAGCGGCGCTTGGCTTCGCTGTTCTGTGGCTGTAAGGGCGGTACGGCAGCGGGTTTGCGCTGGTCATCCACCGCTACCATGGTGAAGAAACAGCTATTGGTATGGCGGACCGAGCGCTCGCGGATGTTTTCGGTCACGACCTTGATGCCCACTTCCATCGACGTGTTGCCGGTGTAATTCACCGACGCCAGGAAGGTCACCAATTCGCCGACATGAATCGGCTCGCGAAAAATCACCTGATCCACAGACAAGGTCACCACGTAGCGTCCGGCGTAGCGGCTGGCGCAGGCATAAGCGACTTCGTCGAGGTACTTGAGCAGCGTGCCACCGTGGACATTGCCAGAAAAGTTGGCCATATCGGGGGTCATCAACACCGTCATCGACAGTTGGGCGTTTCCGGGTTCCATAACGTTCTCACGGTCAAGGCAGCAATTAGGGAGGTGCACCTCTGCGGGCGCTGGTGGTGGCCTGTGCGACCTGTTGCAAACCCACCGATATCGGGACGCTGCGCCTGTGGCTGCCGTCACGCGCCGATGGATCTGTTTCCATATATTGCACCGTCTTTTTGTCGGAAGTCGCGGTGTTAACCTGCAAAAGCCCATCGCGAGGGCATTTCCTACAAGGGAAACGGACTTATCCAGTCATCGACAGGGAGCCTCATAGATGCATGCCATCAATTTCATTCAAGACCTGGCGATCATCATGCTGGCAGCGGGGTTGGTGACGGTTCTGTTTCATCGTCTCAAACAACCGGTGGTGCTGGGCTACATCGTGGCCGGCTTCCTGATCGGCCCGCATACGCCGCCGTTTGGCTTCATCCATGACGAAGACACTATCAAAACCCTCGCTGAGCTCGGGGTGATCTTTCTCATGTTCTGCCTTGGCCTGGAGTTCAGCCTGCGCAAACTGTTCAAGGTAGGCGCGACGGCATTCATCGCGGCGTTTCTCGAAATCGTATTGATGATCTGGATCGGTTACGAAATAGGCCGCTGGTTCAATTGGAGCACCATGGATTCGCTGTTCCTGGGGGCGATCCTGGCTATTTCCTCGACCACCATCATCGTCAAGGCGCTCAATGACCTGAAGATGAAGAACGAGCGCTTCGCCCAACTGATTTTCGGCGTGCTGATCGTCGAGGATATTCTCGGCATCGGTATCATCGCCTTGCTGTCGAGCATAGCGGTCAGCGGCACGGTGAGCTCCGGCGAGGTATTTTCCACGGTGGGCAAGCTCTCGCTGTTCATGATCGTCGCGCTAGTGATCGGCATTTTGCTGGTACCCAGGCTCCTGGCTTATGTGGCGAAGTTCGAGAGCAACGAGATGCTCCTGATCACCGTGCTGGGCCTGTGTTTCGGCTTCTGCCTGCTGGTGGTGAAGCTCGAATACAGCATGGTGCTCGGCGCTTTCCTGATCGGTGCGATCATGGCCGAATCCCGGCAACTGGTGAAAATCGAGCGATTGGTCGAGCCAGTGCGTGACCTGTTCAGTGCGATTTTTTTCGTGGCCATCGGCTTGATGCTCGATCCGGTCATCCTGCTGCAATACGCCTGGCCGATTGCGGTGATCACCGCAGCGGTGGTGTTGGGCAAGATGCTGTCCTGCGGCCTCGGTGCCTTTATCGCCGGCAATGACGGACGCACCTCACTGCGGGTGGGGATGGGCCTTTCGCAGATCGGCGAATTCTCCTTCATCATTGCTTCGCTGGGGATGACCTTGCAGGTCACCAGCGATTTCCTCTACCCGGTTGCAGTCGCCGTTTCTGTACTGACCACGCTGCTGACGCCTTACCTGATCCGCGCCGCCGATCCGTTATCCGTCAAGCTGGCGACGGCGATGCCGAAACGGCTGACGCGTGTGCTGGGGATGTATGGCGAGTGGCTGCGAAGTATCCAGCCCCACGGTGAAAGTGCGCAGATCGCCTCCATGATCAGGCGAATCCTGCTACAGGTCGGCGTCAACTTGGCGCTGGTCATCGCTATCTTTGTCTCGGGCGGTTATTTCGCCGAACGGATGTCGGTTTATATGCAGGCCTGGATCAGCGATCCGAGCTGGCAGAAGGCGTTGATCTGGGGCGCAGCGTTGCTGCTTTCGCTGCCGTTCCTGATCGCCGCGTACCGCAAGCTCAAGGCGCTGTCGATGCTGCTGGCGGAGATGGGCGTGAAGGCTGAGATGGCCGGGCGTCACACTCAGCGTGTGCGTCGAGTGATCGCTGAAGTGATTCCACTCCTCTCGTTGCTGGTGATTTTCCTGCTGTTGGCAGCCTTGTCGGCCAGCATTTTGCCGACCAACAAGCTGCTGGTATTGATTGCCGTGGTGGCGATTGCGGTGGCGGCCTTGCTCTGGCGCTGGTTTGTACGCCTGCACACCAGGATGCAGGTGGCCTTGCTGGAAACCCTGGACAATCACAAGGAGTCGTCCGGGCATTGACCGGCTGCTTCGGGTATCAGCTCTCCAGCCAGACGTCCCGTGCCCAGTGCCAGACGGATTCCCAGGTTTCCTCGGCGATCAACTCGTCCTCGGCCTGCCACAACACCACAGTTCCGTCTTCTTCCACGCAATAGTAGTCGTCGCCGTCCTGGCAGATCGGGATCAGGCTGCGATCCACGCCGGCATCCCAAGCGTTGGCGGCGACTTCGGGCAGGTAGGTGTGGGAGTGGGGGTCGGTCACGGTGACCGGCTCCAGGCTGCCGTAGACGACGTCGCTGACGGTCAGCAAAAACTCTCTGAAAACGAACGGGATATCGATGAACAGTTGCTCTTCGATCTCGACCAGCAAGTCCTCGTCGGGCAACTCCAGTGGAACCGGTACCGGTTCGTTGGCTTCACGCAATTGTTCGATGATTTCTTCCACGTCCGGGGATCCTCTTTCTCGTTGGCGCGGTTTTACATGAGGCGGTTTATACAGTAGCTCGCTGTAGATGCAACCGCGAAAATAGAAAACCCCGGCCTGAGCCGGGGTTCCTTTATTTCAACCTGCGAAACGCGCAAAGGTTCAACCGTTCTGGCGGATACCTGCCACCAGCCAAGGCTGGTTTTCGCCTTGGGCACGCTCCATGTTCCAGCTCTCGCTGAACGCTTCGCCCTGGTCGAAGCGGGAGTCCTTCGACACGCCGCTGAAGGTCAGAGTGGCGACGGTCTTGTCGGCACGATCATCGACACCGTCCAGTTGCACATGCAGGTTATCGATATAGGTGGACTGGTAGCCATCACCCAACTCGGCCCGTTCACGCTTGAGGAACTCCAGCAATTGCGGAGTCACGAACTCGGCGATCTTGTCCATTTCGTTGCCGTCCCAATGCTGCTGCAGGGACATGAAATGGCTGCGTGCGGCTTCGATGAAGCGTTGTTCGTTGAACCAGGCCGGTGCGTTGATGACCGGACGGGCGGCCACCGGAGCGGCCGAACCACCGAAGATCGAGCCAGCGGAAGGCTGTTGATTGAATACTTCACGCTGCATCGGCGCATGACCGGCCGGAGCGAATTGCTCCTGCTGCTTGCGACGACGGGCGGCAATGAAGCGAAAGACCAGGAAGGCGATAACCGCCATGATCAGGATGTCGAAGATCTGCATGCCCTGGAAGCCGTCGCCCATGAACATGGAAGCGAGCAGACCACCGGCGGCAATGCCGGCCAGGGGGCCGAGCCAGCGCGATGCGCCGCTGGCCTTGGTGGCGGCGCCAGCGGCACCGGCAGCGCCCGCAGTGGCGGCGGTGGACCCGGCCGCAGAGGACGGCGCCATCTGGCTGGTCTGGTGAGTCGGGGCCGCGCCCGAGCTTTTACCACCGCCAAAACGCTTGGCGGCATTGGCGTCGACGGCCATCGTCAGGCCGATGCACAACGCCATGGCGATGCTAAGAAAACGTTTCATATAAAGGCATTCCCATTTGTGAGTAGCACGCGCGCCATGTTGCACAGGTGAATTGTTACTGGCTAGCGGCAGAGTGTTTCGGGCTTTTACCTGACAGCTCAGGTTCAGCTTCAGGTGCGCAAGAGGGCTTGTTCGCTTTGGGTTGTAGGAAAGGGAGATAAGTTCGGTCAGAGAACTGAAGGCAACTTTAAATGTGGGAGCGGGCTTGCTCGCGAAGACGGCGGCACATTCAATCGCTCTACAGGCTGGCCCACCGCTTTCGTGAGCAAGCCCACTCCCACATAGCCTAGATAGCCTCGAGCTTGGCATACCCCAGCATCAGCCACTTGCTGCCTTCGCTGAAGTTCACCTGGACCCGGGCCTGAGCTCCCGCGCCTTCGAAATTGAGGATCACGCCATCACCGAACACCGAGTGCCGCACCGCCTGGCCGAGGGTGAAGCCGGTTTCCGGGATGTCGCTGCCGCCAAACAGGCTGCTGGAGCCGGTTTGCTGGCTGCCCCCGAACGGACGGCTGACGCTGTTGGACAACCGCACTTCCTGGATCAGCCCTTTCGGTACTTCACGTACGAAACGCGACACTTTGTTGTAGGTTTCGCTGCCATACAAACGACGGGTTTCAGCGTAAGTGAGCACCAGGTTCTGCATGGCGCGGGTAATGCCGACATAGGCCAGGCGCCGTTCTTCTTCCAGGCGTCCCGGTTCTTCCAGGCTCATCTTGTGAGGGAACAACCCTTCTTCCATACCCACCAGGAAGACATAGGGGAACTCCAGGCCCTTGGCGCTGTGCAGGGTCATGAGCTGGATGCTGTCTTCGTGTTCCTCGGCCTGGGTATCGCCGGCCTCCAGGGAGGCATGGCCCAGGAAGGCCGAGAGTGGTGACAGGTCGGCGTCTTCTTCGGTGTTCTCGAAGTTGCGCGCGGCGCTGACCAGTTCTTCGAGGTTTTCTACCCGAGCCTGGCCTTTTTCGCCTTTTTCCGCCTCGTGATAAGCAATCAGTCCGGACTGTTCGATAACCGTCTGGGTCATCAAGTGCAGTGGCATTTCCCCGCACTTGGCCGCCAGCTCGTCTATCAGGTCCATGAAGGCCTTCAGCGCGCCGGCAGCGCGACCGGTCACACCCTTGTTGGCGACCAGTTGGCGCATGGCTTCCCACATGGAGACATGGCTGTGGCGTGCATGATCGCGAATGGCTTCGACAGTTTTTTCGCCGATGCCACGGGTCGGCACGTTGATCACCCGCTCCAGGGCGGCATCGTTGCCACGTCCCTCGATCAGGCGCAGGTACGCCATGGCGTTCTTGATCTCGGCGCGCTCGAAAAAGCGCTGGCCGCCGTAGATCCGGTAGGGGATCCGTTCGCGCAGCAAGGCCTCTTCCAGGACCCGCGACTGGGCGTTGGAGCGATACAGGATGGCGATATCGCTGCGGGCGAGGCCGGTTTTCAGCGCGCTCTGGATGGTTTCCACCACGTAGCGGGCTTCATCGTGTTCGTTGAATGCGGCATACAGGTTGATCGCCTCGCCTTCGCTGCCGTCGGTCCACAGCTCCTTGCCCAGGCGTCCGGTGTTATTGGCGATCAGCGCGTTGGCAGCCTTGAGGATACCGGCGGTGGAGCGGTAGTTCTGCTCCAGGCGGATGACCTCGGCGTCGGGAAAGTCCGCCGAATACTGATGGATGTTTTCGATCTTGGCTCCGCGCCAGCCGTAAATCGACTGGTCGTCGTCGCCCACTACCATCAGGCTGTCGCCACCCTTGGCCAGCAGGCGCAACCAGGCGTATTGCACGGCGTTGGTGTCCTGGAACTCATCCACCAGGACATGCCGGAAGCGCTTCTGATAATGCTCCAACAGGCCCGGATGATCGCGCCACAGGTCCAACGCGCGCAGCAGCAGCTCGGAAAAGTCGATGACCCCGGCACGCTGGCACGCGGTCTCGTAGGCTTCGTAGATGCTGCGCATGGTCGCCAGGAACAAGTCGCCGCTGGCTTGAATGTGTTGCGGACGCAGGCCTTCGTCTTTCTGGCCATTGATGAACCATTGGGCCTGGCGTGCCGGCCAGCGTTGTTCGTCCAGGCCCAGCTCGCGGATCACTCGCTTGACCAGCCGCTGCTGGTCGTCGCTGTCCAGGATCTGGAAGGTCTGGCTCAGGCCGGCTTCCTGCCAGTGCGCCCTCAGCAAGCGGTGCGCCAGGCCGTGGAACGTACCGACCCACATGCCGGCCGGGTTGAGGCCCATCAACTGCTCGATGCGATGGCGCATCTCGGCAGCGGCCTTGTTGGTGAACGTCACCGACAGGATCGAATGGGGCGAGGCGTTCTCGACCTGGATCAACCAGGCGATACGGTGCACCAGCACTCGGGTCTTGCCGGAGCCGGCACCGGCCAGGACCAACTGACGACCCACGGAGGCGGCTACGGCCTGGCGTTGGGCATCGTTGAGGGAGTTCAGCAGAAGGGAGAGATCATCGCGCATCGGGGCATTCTAGGGCGCGACGCCACCTCGGGCAAACCAAGCTTTGCGGCAGCCGATAAAAGACCGGCAGGGGATGACCGGTCAGTCATGGGCCAGGGCCGTTGCCGGGGCTCGTTCGGCGCCTTGGCCGTTCATTGAAGCAGCGAGTTTTTTGCGTATTTTTATGAGCTACAGCAGTGTGGGATGGCCCCGTGCTTGTGTATGCTCGTGGTCGCTTCGGGTTCTCCGTGCCCTCGTGATAAGAACAAGAACAGTGCCTATGACCCTCAATTCCGATCTGGCAGGCCCCTGTGTGGAACCACGGATCATCTGCAAGCAGTACGCCACGGAGATGGCGGTGGAGCGTACACGGTTGCTGTACCAGGGCTCGCTGCTGCCAACGTTGTTCATGCTGGTCAACGGCCTGGTCTGCGCAGTGCTGTTGTGGGAGCCGTCGCGCTATTTCCTGGTCACTGTCTGGCTGGTCTGGTTGTTGTCGCTGGTGGCCCTGCGGGTGATTCAGGTGGCGGCCTTCGACTCTGCGATGCCAAGCCGCCAGGCACACCCCATGTGGCTGCGAATGTTTTTGCTGGGTTCGGCGATGACCGGACTGACGCTGGCCGGCGCCGGCATCGCCCTGGTACCGGCCGACAGCTTCCAGCAGCAGGCCTGGGTGTTTGGTCTGATCGGCGCGGCTACCTTGTCCGCCAGTGTGGCCTATGCCGTGAGCCTGCCGGCGTTCCTGTCCTTTACCTTGCCCTGCCTGTTGCCGGCGATCGGCTTCCTTTTCCTGGGCGATGATGCACAGCAGCACGGTTGGGGTTGGCTCGGGCTGGTGGTGCTGGTTTCGTTGAGCGTGGTGGCCTGGCAGGTCAACCGTTTGATGCAAAGTGGCATGCTTCGACGGTTTCAGAATCAGGCGCTGATCGAGCATTTGCAGCAAACGCAAACCCGTAGCGCCCAGCTCAACGAGGCGTTGGCCAGGGAGGTGGAGCAACGTCGTCTCGCCGAGGAACAGTTGCGCGCCGCCCAGGTTGGCCTCGAAGCGAGGGTGGCTCAGCGGAGCCTTGAGCTGGAGGTGGCCAGCCAGGCCCTGAGCAAGAGCGAAGCCCGCCTGGCGTTGGCCCTCAAGGCCAGTGAGCTGGGGCTCTGGGACTGGAACCTGCAAACCGATGAAGTCCACCACACCCAGCTCAAGGAGCTGTTCGGACTGGAGCGTGAATACGTCACGGCCATGCTCAGCCATCTCACGCCTCGCCTGCATCCGCAAGATTTGCCGGCACTCAAGCGGGCTCTGATCGAACACCTCAAGGGCCGCAGCGAGGATTACCAGATCGAATACCGCATCCGCCACAGCGATGGGCACTGGGTCTGGATCGAAGACCGTGGTCGGGCCGTGGAGCGCAGCGCCAGCGGACGGGTGTTGCGCATGGTCGGTACCCGACGGAACATCAGCGCCAGTAAAGAGCTGGAGCAGCAGCAACAGTTGGCGGCCACGGTGTTCGAAGCCGCCAGTGAAGGCATCGTGATCTTCGACCCTAATTACGCATTGCTTGCCGCCAACCAGGCGTTCACTCGGGTTACCGGTTTCAATATCGATGACATGCTGGGACGCAATGTGGTGGATCTGCCCTGCAGCCGGGATGCGCGTCGGCACTATTCGATCATTCGCCAGGCCCTCAAGGCACACGGCACTTGGCAGGGCGAGCTGGTCGAGGCACGGGCCAACGGCGAGCTGTATCCGCAATGGCTACAGCTGAATATTGTGCGCGATATTCGAGGAAATGTTAGCCATATCGTGGGCTTCTTCGCGGATCTTTCCGCCCGGCGCCAATCCGAGGAACGGATGCGCTACCTGACCCACTATGATGATCTGACAGGACTGGCGAACCGTTCGCTGTTCCGTGAGCGCTTGCATGAGGCCCACCAGCGTGTGCGGCAGGGAGCGCGGCGCAGCCTGGCCTTGCTGCATATCGATCTGGATCGTTTCAAGTTGCTGAACGACAGTCTGGGGCATGACATTGCCGACCAGTTATTACAGAAAATCGCCCGGCGGCTGATCAACGCACTGCCCGAGGCCGATACCATCGCCCGGCTGTCGGGCGATGAGTTCGGGGTGCTGTTCGATGCCTATGGCAATCTTTCGAGCCTGGCGCGGGTGGCGACCCGTCTGTCCGCCAAGTTGCGCCTGCCGCTGACCATCGAAGGCCATGAACTGGTAGTCAGTGCCTCCATCGGCATCAGCCTGTTACCCGACAACGCGCGCGAGGTCGCGACACTGGTCAGCCAGGCGAACATGGCCATGCAACATGCCAAGCATCTGGGAGGCAATAATTTCCAGTTCTACACCGACAGCCTCCAGGCCAGCACGCTGGAGCGCCTGCAACTGGAAAACCAATTGCGCAAAGCCCTGGAAGAGCAGCAACTGAAGGTGTTCTACCAACCCAAGCTGTGTCTGGAAACCGGTCGTTTGAACGCCGCCGAAGCCTTGGTACGCTGGGATCATCCGACCATGGGCCGGGTGCCGCCCGCGGAGTTCATCGGTTTGGCCGAAGAGACCGGGCTGATCGGACCGATTGGCGAGTTCGTACTGCGTCAGGCCTGCTGGCAGGCCTGCGAATGGCAGCGCCAGGGGCTGGCGCCGATCAGGGTATCGGTGAATCTGTCGGTGCATCAGTTACGCCAGGGCAAGTTGGTCAGTCTCGTGCGGCAAGTGCTGGAAGAAACCGGTCTGGCGCCTCAGTACCTGGAACTGGAGCTGACCGAGAGCCAGTTGCTCGACAGCGTCGAACACATCATCGCCACCTTCCAGCAACTGCGTGATCTCGGGGTCAAACTGGCGATCGACGATTTCGGCACCGGCTATTCTTCCCTGAGCTACCTCAAGCGTATCCCGGTGGATTACGTGAAGATCGACCAGGCATTCATACGCGGGTTGGAGGAGGGCGGTGAGGATGCCGCGATTACCCGGGCGATCATCGCCATGGCTCACGGGTTGTCGCTCAAGGTGGTTGCCGAAGGCGTTGAGCGGCAGGGCCAGCTGGCATTTCTCAAAGCCGAGCATTGCGATGAAGTCCAGGGCTACCTGGTCAGCCGCCCGGTCGAGGCGCAGAGCCTGGCTGTGCTGTTGAGCGGCAGCCCTGGCGATTTATGGCCCACCTCTGCTACATGACGCGCATGCGGCATGGAATCGGGAGATCGAGTTACGCATTGGGCGGGCAAAAAGGTAATTCATGTAGTATAACTACAAGCTTGGCTACATCATCGCTGCTTCCTGGCACCTGCCAATAACGCCGCCAATAACAAGAGTCCAGCCCCTTGAACCTGTTGCAACACATCGCCCAGTCACGCCACCTGCTGCGCAAATCGGAACTGAAAGTCGCCGATCACGTACTGCTCGATCCCGCGGCCGTGATGCACAGCTCCATGGCTGATCTTGCCCACAGCGTCGGCATCAGCGAGCCGACGATCGTGCGTTTCTGCCGCGCCATCGGTTGCTCGGGCTTCCAGGATCTGAAACTCAAGCTTGCACAAAGCCTGGCGGCCGGTGCGAGCTTCGGTCAGTTCGCGATCCATGAAGACGACTCGGTCGCCGACTACAGCCTGAAGATATTCGACACGACCCTGCATACCCTGATGGAGGTTCGTGAGAAGCTCGACCCGGTGGCCTTGCAAAAAGCCGTCACGGCCATGTCCCAGGCCCAGCGTGTCGAGTTCTATGGCTTCGGTGCATCGGGCGCGGTGGCGGCCGATGCGCAACACAAGTTTTTCCGTCTGCTGCTCACGGCAGCTGCCTATTCCGACCCGCACATGCAGGCGATGTCGGCGGTCACGTTGAAACCCACCGACGTGGCGATCTGCATTTCCCAGTCGGGTCGCTCCAAGGACCTGTTGATCACCGCCAACCTGGTGCGTGAAAGCGGTGCCTCGCTGATCACCTTGTGCCCGAGCCAGACGCCATTGGCCGAGCTCTCGACGGTAAACCTGGCCATCGATGTGCATGAAGACACCGAAATCTACACGCCCTTGACTTCGCGCATCGCGCACCTGGTGGTTATCGACGTGCTGGCAATGGGTGTCGCCATGGCCCGCGGTCCGAGCCTGGTCAACCACCTCAAGAGCGTCAAGCGCAGCCTGCGCAGCCTTCGGCTGTCTCCCAAGTCGGTGAAGGCGCTGGACGACTGAGTTCCATATCATCAGGGCGCGCGCTTGTGGCGAGGGGATTTATCCCCGCTGGACTGCGCAGCAGTCCCAAGCTTTTCTCCGGTGTATTTATTTTGCAGGTGTGGCGTTCTCGGGTGAGGGCTGCTTCGCAGCCCAACGGGGATACATCTCCTCGCCACAGATTTAACCCTCCAGAAGGATCTCATTCCCTTAATTCATCGTTCTGTCACCCGTACGCCGCCAAACCGTCATCCCGCGCGTTCATCTTGAAATTCCCGTATACGTCTTGGGAGTCTCGACATGACCCAGTCCTACGAAGAACGCAGCGCCGTCAAAACCCGTCGTCAGCAGGAAGACCAGCGCCGCATGGCGTTCCGTCGTGCAATCGAAGACCGCTTTGAACAGCGCCAACTCCTGGCCGAAATCAGCGAATTTCCTGACGCAATGGAATTCAATTACTGGCAGGCAACGCCGGTGGCTTCCCGTCGAAACGCTCAACCAGGCCAATGATCTGAGCCCGTTCGCCGCGAACGAACGCCAGGAAGGCGTGGGCCACCGGCGACAATCGTTTCGCCCTGGCCTGTACCAGGCACCAGCTTCGATACAGTGGCAGTTCCTCCACCGGCAGCTCGATGAGTGCGCCAGAGGATAGTTCGCGGCTCACGGCGTGGCGTGTCAACAGCGCCACGCCCAGTCCGGCCACTACGCATTCGCGTTGGGCCTCCGCTGAGGCGACTTCCAATGTCTGGGTGAAATGCACCCGCTTCTCCTTGAAGTATTCTTCGCAGGCCAGCCGCGTGCCGGACCCTGGTTCGCGCAACAGCAGCGTGTAGGGCTCCAGGTCCTGCAAGCGCAGCGGTCCCACGTGGCACAACGGGTGGTCCGGTGGTGCGACGGCCACGATTGGATTGTTGAGAAACGGCAGGAATTCCAAGCCCATGTCCTGGGGCACCATGGACATGATCACCAAGTCGTCACGGTTATCCGAAAGCCGGCGTATCACCTGGCCACGGTTGACCACTGTAAGACTCAGGTTGACCTCCGGATGCTGGCGCTTGAACGCGGCAAACAGGTGCGGCACGAAATATTTAGCGCTCGACTCCACCGCCAGCTTCAATTGGCCTTGCAAAGAGCCCTGCATGTCCGACAGCTGCATATCGAGATTTTCCAGACGCCCGAAGATGTCCCGGCTGGCGCGTTGGAGGGCTTCGGCGGCTTCGGTCATGTAGAGTTTTTTGCCTACATACTCAAACAGCGGCTGGCCGATCAGCTCTTCAAGGGACCGAATCTGTAGGCTGACGGCAGGTTGTGTGAGTGACATTTCGTCGGCTGCACGGCTGTAGGACCTCAGGTCGCACACCTCATTGAAAATCTGCAGTTGACGCAATGTCATACGCATCAATGACTTACGCACGATTCAGCTACCTCGACCCAAAACGATTGGCTTAACTATAAGTCCTGGTTTATGCATGACCCAATAATTATTCATTTTTGTTAATCAACGGCCAGTACTAGTGTGGAGCTGCGACCGATTGTTACATCTGGTCACGCGTCGGCCTGATCTTCAGGCCGTGGTATCACCGGCTCAAGGGAACCTCCAATTGATAACAAAGATCCTGATCGCCAACCGTGGTGAGATTGCCGTCCGCATCGTGCGTGCTTGCGCCGAGATGGGCATCCGCTCGGTCGCGGTCTACTCCGACGCTGACCGTCATGCCTTGCATGTCAAGCGTGCGGACGAGGCCCACAGCATCGGCGCCGATCCGCTGGCCGGCTATCTCAATCCGCGCAAACTGGTGAACCTCGCCGTGGAAACTGGCTGTGATGCGTTGCATCCTGGTTATGGTTTCCTTTCGGAAAATGCCGAGCTGGCCGACATCTGTGCCGAACGTGGCATCAAATTCATCGGCCCTGCGGCGGAAGTCATCCGGCGCATGGGTGACAAGACCGAAGCGCGCCGCAGCATGATCAAGGCCGGTGTCCCGGTCACTCCAGGCACCGAAGGCAACGTGTCGGGCATTGAAGAGGCGTTGGCCGAAGGCGACCGGATCGGTTATCCGGTGATGCTCAAGGCCACGTCCGGCGGTGGCGGTCGGGGTATTCGTCGCTGCAACAGCCGCGAAGAACTCGAGCAGGCCTTCCCCCGCGTGATTTCCGAAGCCACTAAGGCGTTCGGTTCGGCGGAAGTGTTCCTGGAAAAGTGCATCGTCAATCCCAAGCACATCGAAGCGCAGATCCTGGGCGACAGTTTCGGCAACGTGGTGCATCTGTTCGAGCGCGACTGTTCGATTCAGCGTCGCAACCAGAAGCTGATCGAAATCGCCCCCAGCCCCCAGCTGACTCCCGAGCAGCGCGCCTATATTGGCGACCTGTCGGTGCGCGCCGCCAAGGCCGTGGGTTATGAGAATGCTGGCACCGTGGAGTTCCTGCTCGCCGAGGGCGAGGTGTACTTCATGGAGATGAATACCCGGGTGCAGGTGGAGCACACCATCACCGAAGAAATCACCGGTATCGACATTGTCCGCGAGCAGATCCGCATCGCTTCCGGACTGCCGCTGTCGGTCAAGCAGGAAGACATCCAGCATCGCGGTTTCGCTTTGCAGTTCCGGATCAACGCCGAGGACCCGAAAAACAACTTCCTGCCCAGCTTCGGCAAGATCACTCGTTACTACGCCCCTGGCGGCCCGGGTGTGCGCACCGATACGGCGATCTACACCGGCTACACCATTCCACCGTTCTACGATTCGATGTGCCTGAAACTGGTGGTCTGGGCGTTGACCTGGGAAGAAGCCATGGACCGTGGTTTGCGGGCTCTGGACGACATGCGCCTGCAAGGGGTCAAGACCACCGCCGCGTATTACCAGGAAATCCTGCGCAACCCGGAATTCCGTAGCGGCCAGTTCAACACCAGCTTCGTCGAAAGCCACCCTGAACTGACCAACTACTCGATCAAGCGCAAACCCGAAGAGCTGGCCTTGGCCATCGCCGCCGCCATTGCCGCCCACGCAGGCCTGTAAGGAACCATGACAATGTCCAAGAAGATCCACGTAACCGACACAATCCTGCGCGACGCTCACCAATCGCTGCTTGCTACCCGCATGCGCACTGAAGACATGCTGCCGATCTGCGACAAACTCGACAAAGTCGGCTATTGGTCGCTGGAAGTCTGGGGCGGCGCGACATTCGACGCCTGCGTGCGCTTCCTCAAGGAAGATCCGTGGGAGCGCCTGCGCCAACTGCGCGCCGCGCTGCCCAACACCCGTCTGCAGATGCTGCTGCGCGGCCAGAACCTGTTGGGCTACCGCCATTACAGCGATGACGTGGTCAGGGCGTTCGTGGCCAAGGCTGCGGTCAACGGCATCGATGTGTTCCGTATTTTCGATGCGATGAATGATGTGCGTAACCTGCGGGTCGCCATCGAAGCGGTGAAGGCTGCCGGCAAGCATGCCCAGGGCACCATCGCCTACACCACCAGCCCGGTGCATACCATCGACGCTTTCGTGGCCCAGGCCAAGCAGATGGAAGCCATGGGCTGCGACTCGGTCGCCATCAAGGACATGGCCGGCCTGCTGACGCCATACGCCACGGGCGAGCTGGTGAAGGCGCTGAAGGCCGAGCAATCGTTGCCCGTGTTCATCCACTCCCACGACACTGCCGGCCTGGCTGCGATGTGCCAGCTCAAGGCCGTGGAAAACGGCGCCGACCATATCGACACCGCGATCTCCAGCTTCGCCTGGGGCACCAGCCATCCGGGCACCGAATCGATGGTGGCGGCCCTCAAGGGCAGTGAATTCGACACCGGTCTGGACCTGGAGCTGCTGCAGGAGATCGGCCTGTATTTCTACGCCGTGCGCAAGAAGTACCACCAGTTCGAAAGCGAATTCACGGCGGTGGATACCCGTGTGCAAGTCAACCAGGTGCCGGGCGGGATGATCTCCAACCTCGCCAACCAGTTGAAAGAGCAGGGCGCGCTCAACCGCATGAACGAAGTGCTGGCGGAAATCCCGCGCGTACGCGAAGACCTCGGCTTCCCGCCGCTGGTGACTCCGACTTCGCAGATCGTCGGCACCCAGGCGTTTTTCAACGTGCTGGCCGGTGAGCGCTACAAGACCATCACCAACGAAGTGAAGCTCTATTTGCAGGGCGGCTACGGCAAGGCGCCGGGTGCGGTGAATGAGAAACTGCGTCGCCAGGCCATCGGCAGCGAGGACGTGATCGACGTGCGTCCGGCCGATCTGCTCAAGCCGGAAATGACCAAGCTGCGCGGTGAAATCGGCGCGCTGGCCAAGTCTGAAGAAGACGTTCTGACCTACGCCATGTTCCCGGACATCGGTCGCAAGTTCCTTGAGGAGCGCGAAGCGGGCACGTTGACGCCGGAAGTGCTGTTGCCGATCCCCGAGGCGGGCGCTGTCAGCTCTGCCGGCGGCGAAGGCGTGCCGACCGAGTTCGTCATCGACGTGCACGGCGAAACCTACCGCGTCGACATTACCGGCGTCGGTGTCAAGGCCGAAGGCAAGCGTCACTTCTACCTGTCCATCGATGGCATGCCGGAGGAAGTCGTCTTCGAACCGCTCAACGAGTTCGTCGGCGGCGGCAGCAGCAAGCGCAAGCAAGCCACTGCACCGGGCCACGTCAGCACCACCATGCCGGGCAACATCGTCGATGTACTGGTCAAGGAAGGCGATGTGGTGAAGGCCGGCCAGGCGGTATTGATCACCGAAGCCATGAAGATGGAAACCGAAGTGCAGGCCGCCATCGCTGGCAAGGTCACCGCCATCCATGTGGCGAAGGGCGACCGGGTCAATCCGGGCGAAATCCTGATCGAGATCGAAGGCTGATCGAACAGCCTCGATGCAACGTTTAACCTCGGGGGGGCATGTGCTCCCCTTTTTTTTATGCCCGTTTTTTCTGCAGCCCCCTGTAGGACGGAGCCTGTGGCAAAGCTTGCCCGCGATAGCCGCGCCTCGGTACAAGCGGGATCCGAGTCGCTTGCATCGCGAGCAAGCTTTGCTCCCAGAGGGATGAAGGGAAATGGATCAGAACATCATCCGCCACTGCCCCATCAAGGCATGGCTGCGGTTGTCGTTACCCGTTTCACCGTTATAACCCACCCCCAGCGTATGCCTTGGCGAGATCGTCAGGTCCAGTCCTGCTTCGAGAAGCAAGCTGTCACGATCCAGCTCGGTGCCTTCAACTGTATAGGCGTCTCCCCCGGCTACCAGGCTCTGGCGGGCGCTGCCCGTCACATCGCCGTAGATGTGTTTCCAGCCGACATTGAGGCGGGGCGTCAGCTGTACGCCTTGATCAAGGGCAAAGGTACGGGCGAGGCGCAGGCCCAGGGTGCTGTTGTAATAGTCCTGGGTCTGGCCGTCGACTTTCAATGCCGCGTCGCCACCTTTTTCCGTATAGCGGTCGCGTTGATAGCGCTGGTAACCCAGGAGGGCATAGGGTTCGGCCACCAGAGGGGCGCTACCCAGGTTGTAGCCGATTTGCCCGAACACCTGCTGGGTGCTGGCATCGTAACGTCCCTTGAGACGGTCGCTGAAACCGTTGAAAGCCACGTGACGCTTGGTACTGCCGTCATGGTCGCCATAAACGGCGCCCAGGCGCAGGGCCCATGGCCCGCCCTGACGCAAGGCGTAGGCGCCCAGGTACCAACTGTCGAGTTCGCCGTCGAATCGATAACCGTCCAGGCGTGTTTGCGTCTTGCTGCCGATGATTCCCAGGCGCCATTCAGGACTGACAGCCCAATCGGTTCCCAGCATCAGGCCCTTCGTTGAATGTTTCAGGGCCTCGCTTTCCCATTGCCTGCCAACCACGCCGCTGTTGCCGATGGCCTGGACCCAGACCTGACCGTCGGGAGGCGCGCTTCCCGGCGTTTGTCGACCCATGGCGGAAAGCATGCCGGTGCTGATCGGGGCGATGCTGTTCAGGGTGGCATTGGCCAGGTCTGCCGTGGGAGAGCCGGTCAGTTGGTCGATGGCATCGGCGGCGACGATTCGGTTGCTGCCCAGCAGGGCGGTGATGGCGGCGTTGGGCTTGGCAACGGGTTGTGCGGCGTGTGACTGGTTGACCGCTGCTGCTGGTGCGGCGGGGGCTGTGATGGGGGGCTTGGCGGGTTTGGGTATCGGTACAGTTATTCTCGTTTTGTCGACAGGCGCCTGTGCGACGGCCGGCGTCTGCACCGGCCTGGGCTCCGGTGCTGGGACGACTTGCGGTTCTCTGGCGTTCACTGCGAACTCCCGCCCGTTATCGGACGTTGCCCCCGCGTCGAGTGGAACGTCGTTGCGGGCGTAGATCAGATTCACCTGTGTCGCCTCGTAACGGGGCGTCGCGGTCATGTAGGCAAGCTCATTGACGACGTTTCCGAATTCACCCTCGACCCTGGAAGCCTTGATGACGGTGTGTTCGCGGGTGTCGAGGTATTCCCCCGCTGCGGCATCGATCTTTAACGTTGCGTTGTTGAGCGCTGCGGTGCCTTCGACATTGATCGTGGCGCTGTCCCCGGCAGGGTTGACGCCGTAGACCAGCACGGCGGTTTCCGACAGTGAGAAATCCCTCATCACCGAGGGGGCGCCAGTCGTTGGACCGACTTCCAGGATTCCCCCCACATGCAGGTCGCCCACCGTTCCTTTGCCGGCGAACCAGGCGTTTTCGCGCACATCGACACGGCCGCTCACCGTGCCCGAATTCGTCATCCGGGCACCGGGCTCGACGGCCACGCCGTGTGTCACGGTCCCTTGATTGTCGAACCCGCCGAGGACCCCGACCTGACCCTGTATCCGGCCGGTATTGAGCAGCGTGGTGTCGGGCTCGATCACGCCCCAGCCATTGAAATCACCGGTGTGCTCCCAGTTGCCGGCGGTGACATGCAGAGCCTCGAAATTAATGGCTTTATCCAATTGGGGGTACTTGGCGGCATCCAATCGCAGGACGTTGGCTCCACCGCCTCCGTCCAGGACTCCAGGAAACCTCCCGCCGGCACTGATGATGACCAGGTCGTTGGACTTGTTCCATATCGCATCGCCCTTGCGCGGTTTTTTCGCGTGGGTGCGCTTGGTGTCCGCGGCGTTTGCGATTGCTTCGAGGCGCTCTTTCTGCGCAGCGGTCGTGGAGATATCGGCAGGCTGCTGGGCCAGGGAAATGTCGGCGAAGCCGAGTACCAGAGCAACCGCCAGGGCAAGGTGTTGGGGCGGGTATAAGTGTTGGGTAGGCATCGAATGTGGCCTCTCATGGGAAGAAGCCGCACTTTAGAAATTCCAACCCTGGGCGCGATGCCGGTAGTTTCCTCGTTTCTGGCGGGACATGAGGGAGGCGATACGTAGGCTGGATCGGATTGCGTTCAAGTCATTGCCGGTTGACTTCCATGGCGTGAGGCGTTGCCCTACAGCCTGATCGGACCTGTCTGTTTGACCACCTGGAAATCTTCAACTCCGCTTGAGATACGCCTTCCCGTAATGCCGCTCCATCCGCGCCTGGATCAGCTCCAGGGCGATGGACATCAGCCAGTAGATGATCGCCGCCGTGGTGAGCATTTCGATGTAACGGTAGCTGGAGCGGCCATAAGACTGCGCCAGAAACATCACCTCCCAGACGCCCATCACCGAAATCAGGGAGGAGTCCTTGAGCATGGAGATGAATTGGTTGGTGGTCGGCGGGATGATGGTACGCATGGCCTGGGGCAGGGTGACACGCCAGAAGATCACGGTGTCGCTCAGGCCCAGGGCCAGGGAGGCTTCGCGCTGTCCATGAGGCACGCCGAGGATGCCGGCGCGGAAGATTTCGCTCAGGTAGGCGCCGTAGTTCAGCGACAGGGCGATCACGCCGGCGGCGATTGCGCCCGGAACCACGCCCAGTTGTGGCAGGCCGAGGTAGATCAAAAGGATCTGGATCAGCAGGGGGGTGCCGCGAAAGAACGATGCGTAGAAGCTGGCAATGCCGAACGCCACGGCGCTGCGGGACAGCCTTGCCAGGGCGGCTGCGAAGCCCAGCAGTGACGAAGCGATGATCGAACACAGGCACAGGAACAGGGTTAGCGCCGCCCCTTGCAGAAATCCATTGGGTGCCAGGTGCAGGCCGACCAGGTTTGGCAGCTTATCGAGGATGATGGAGAACTTCAGATCGAAGGTCAGGAAAAAACTCGCGAACAGCACCAGCATGGCGGCCCAGGTCAGGTACAGCCGTGTGCGAAAGCCGAAGATTTTTTGCAGGCGCGACTGAGCCACCGCTTGCGGTGGCTCGGAAGGGGACGGGAAAGAGGTCATTGGGTGATGTCGGCGCCGATCCATTTTTGCGAGAGTTTGCTCAAGGTACCGTCCTGTTTCAACTGCGCGAAGACTTCACGCACCTTGCTGTTCCACTGGGCGTCGCCCTTTTCGATGGCCACCGAGTTCGGTTCGGAATACAAAGGCTCGCCCGCCAGCTTGAAGCGCTTGTCTTCGGTCAGGCGTGGCTGGGCGGTCACCAGGTTGGTCAATACCGCGTCCAGTCGCACCCCGGCGCCCAGGCCCAAGTCCTGGAAGGCCACGTTGTCGGTGTCGTAAGGGGCGATCTGCACGTTTTCGAAGGGGTAGCTCAACTGAGTGTCTTCAGCGCCTTCAATCACCAGGTTCTTGTTCAGGTAGCTCTCGTAGCTGGAGGCACTGGTCAGGCCGATTTTCTTGCCGCTCAAGTCCTTGGCGCCATGGATGCTGTCGTCCTTGGCGTTGACCACGATCACCGCTGGTGAAGCGTAGTACTGCACCGGAAAGTCGAAGACTTCGGCGCGTGCCTTGCTCGGAGTCATGGAGCAGATGCAAATGTCGTAGCGGCCGCTCCAGTGCCCGGCGGCGATCACGTCCCAGGACGGCGTTTCCAGGCGCAATTTCACGCCGAGTTTCTGCGCCACCGCCTTGGCCACATCCACATCGAACCCGTCGAGCTGGTTCTGCTCATTCAGGAATGAGAAGGGCGGGTAGCTTTCCATCAAGACGCCGACCAGTTCCTTTTTCTGTTCGATGCGGTCCAGCGTTGCACCGGCGAACGCTTGCGATGTGGCGGCCAGCAGTGTCAGGCCGAGGGCCAGCAGTGGTTGAAGTTTCATGTAAGGCCCCTGGCTGAAAATACAGGTTGTGGTTAACTAAAGAGTGCGTATTAAATAGTTATAAGAACGGCTCCGGTAGTGAGTAATTTTCATAAGCTTATGAGTGAATCGCATATGGGCTCAGCAAAGACAGTCATTCTGGATGGCGGCATGGGCCGCGAACTGCAACGCCGGGGCGCGCCGTTTCGACAGCCCGAGTGGTCGGCGCTGGCCCTGAGCGAAGCGCCCCAGGCGGTCGAGGCGGTGCATGCGGCTTATATCGCCAGTGGTGCCAACGTCATCACCAGCAACAGCTATGCAGTCGTGCCGTTTCATATCGGCGAAGCGCGTTTTGCCGAGGAAGGCCAGGCATTGGCGGCGCTGGCCGGAGAGCTGGCGCGGCGGGCCGTGCAGGCGTCCGGCAAGGCGGTACGGGTGGCCGGGTCCTTGCCACCTTTGTTCGGGTCTTACCGGCCCGATCTGTTCGATGCGTCCCGCGCGAGCGAATTGCTCACGCCTCTGGTGACCGGACTGGCCCCTCATGTCGATCTGTGGCTGGCCGAAACCCAAAGCTCGACGGTCGAAGCGAAGGCGATTCACGCCGGCCTGCCAAGCGACGGCAAGCCGTTCTGGTTGTCGTTTACCTTGAAGGATGAAGACACCGACGAAGTGCCACGCCTGCGTTCCGGCGAGCCCGTGGCGGACGCGGCAGCGGTGGCGGCGGAACTGGGCGCTGAAGCGCTGCTGTTCAACTGCAGCCAGCCGGAGGTCATCGGCGCTGCGATCGATGCCGCGCGGGAAACCTTCGAACGCCTGGGTGTGAAGATCCACATCGGTGCCTATGCCAATGCATTCCCTCCACAACCGAAGGAAGCGACGGCCAACGATGGCCTGGATCCATTGCGCGACGATCTCGATCCGCCGGGCTACCTCCAGTGGGCGGCCGACTGGCAGAAGCGCGGCGCGAGCCACCTGGGCGGTTGCTGCGGGATCGGACCGGAGCACATCGCGGTGTTGGCGCAAAAGCTGGCCTGAACCCTTAAGCAGACATGGCGGCTTACATTTTCCCGCCGCCGCGATACATATGTATGTCATCGCTGATCGAACGAGGCGATAGGTTCCCGGTTCCTCAACAACAACCGGGACCTCTCCTTGAAACCCATCAGCCTGTTACCCAACGGTATTCGTTTTCAGCCGCACACATTCGCCGATCAATGGCTCGGTCAATGGGGCCTGACCGGTGATGCGCAGGTTCAAGTCACTTATCAGGAAGTGACGACAATCGATTCGGCCGCCGAAAGGAAAACCGCCTGGGTTCCATTGCGCAGCGCCGTCACCCAGGGTTTCCTGGCGGCTCATCAAAGCCGGGCCTCTTCTTCGGCGTTTTCGCCCCGCGACGGCTGGGCCTATCCCCACCGAAGTCACATGGCCCTGGACTACTCGTCGCTACGGGCCAACGGTAAAGCCCTTTCGCAAGAGGTCTTGCAGCAATTGCGAGCCGGCATTGCGCCCGGTTACCAGGGCATCGGACAAGCCGTTGTCACCGAGGTGGATGCCCAGGGCAATCTGCTCGGCGCCCGTGAAAAAGAGCAACTGCGACAACTGGGACTCCTGGATGCCAATCAGGTGAAGCTGGCCCGATTGTTCGCCGCGCTTCCAACGTTCGACACGGTGCTCAAGAACCTGCTGGTGAGCAGGATCAGGACGAGGATGCCCGAAGGGAAATTCCGAGCATCGGCACTCAAGCACTTGGACCCGGATCACTGCTATGTCAATCACTTCACGGTCGACTCGACGGGGCAGCGTTCGCTGATTTCCTCGCAACGCTTTACCGACGTCCTGCTGAGCTGCCTGGCATCGGATACACCGCCCACCTACACGGTCGCTGGCGTGGGCTTCTTCGCTCGTCCGGATGCGGTGGAAGAAGCCGACAGCCTGCTGACCAGCCCCCTGGACCAGAAGACCGCGGCGACCATGGAGTCGGTTTTCCACATCGCTCAACCGGTGACTGACGAAAGCCTCAAGCGCCAGTTCCTCGATGACCTTATCGCGTTTCGCGCGAACAAAAGTGTAGGGGCCACACTTGGTACGCCACCCCCATCCACGGCAGAAGCGGCGCTGGCTCATTTGTTGAGCCGACGTTTTCTGTATCTGTTCGATCTGTACAAGGCCGATCGGGATCCGACCCTTCAACTGACCCAGAGTGAGCGCAACGTTCGCAACGACGAAGATCGCCTGCTTGACCTCATCACGACCCATCCTGCCATGGCGGACCGAAACCGCCTGCTGCGGGCGCCCATTCCCCATGCCTACGCCGTCATGCTCGACATGGGGGCCGCGACGCCCCGTAAATGGCCGGGTGCAATGGTGATCAAACGGGCCGATCAGTCTTTCTTGTTCCTGTATTCGCTGGAAGGCGGGATACAAAGGTTCCGCTCCTTCCAGGAACTGATCCAAAAAACGGAACCCGTCTTCGAGGGACAAAAGCGCACGATCAGGGATATCTCCTCTGAATTGTCAGGGCATGTCTTCGAAACAGCGGCCGATGACCTGCTGCGCTGGCAAAGCACTGCACTGGACGCCTATCTGAGTGCTTCGGCAACCGAATTGCTCACCTTGCCCGCCTTCGCCCTGGGTGTGGACGATGCGCTCGAGCTGCCCATGCTGTCCCTTGCCGGCCCCCTGGCTGTCCGGCAGGAGACGCTGGTTGAGGACAATCGCCCCGACTTCTTCAAAGCGGCGAGTTCATCGCAGAAATCCCATTATCGCAGTCTGGAACTGCGGGTATTGGAAGCCGCGTATTCGTGGGCAAGCGGCGATATCAAGACTTTGCTGCAGTTCACTCGCCAGAAGATCAGGCAGTACCTGCAAAAAACCGTGCACCCGGCCATAGAGCCTGATCCGGACCAGACCCTGGTCACGTTTTTCTATGGGCAGCGGGCCAACCCGAGACAGTCCCGTGTTACCAGCCTGACCCAGTTGCTGTTGGACAACCTGCGGCCGTCCCAGTACCCGAACGCCATGAGGGAAGTGCTGAGCGCCTACCTCTTCGATGCGGACGGCGATCGCATCCGCAACCCGGCCAACGGCTATTTCATCACCTTAAGCGGGCGCGAACTCGCCAGGATGGTGACGAGCATCGATGCCGGTGGAAGTTACGAAGCCATGCTCAGGGAGGAAATGAACAAGCCTGCCTACAAGAAGGCCTGGCAGGCAGCATATCTGGCCAATCTGAAGTTCAAAGGCTATGAGGCTTCGCTCAAGGGCGACGCAGTGTTCAAGGCTCAGGTGGTCGACCCGGCATTCAGCCCGCCCAAATCAACGAAGCAACTCTGGCTCTGGCTGGAGGCTGTCCTGCGCTCGCCCTCGACAGGGACGCGTACGCCAGTAATGGGCCGCAGCGTGCACGTCTATGGTCTGGTGTTGGGTGGCAGCATAGCCGCCGCAGGCCGGCACGCCCGTATGGGCAATGCGGTCAGCATCAACGGCGTGCTGGTGTTTTCCGACCAGGAGGGGCCGGATATCAAGGGCACCGTCGGTGTCTATTTCCCCGACAGTCCCGAGGGCGAGGATTTCCATGAGTTCGCCGACCTGAGCGATGGCATTGCCGGGCTGTTGCCAAGGGAAGAGTGGCAGGCCTATTTCCGTTCGCGTATCTCTACGAACGACCCATCACAGATAAAGCGTACCCTGGGCCAACAGGGTGGTCGTCCGCTGATTCGCGGCGCGTTGATCAGCGGAAACCTTCTCGACGTCCTGCACCGGGCCCATGTCGATTTTCACAGTGCCCATGCCGATCACCGCTCCAACAGCAATCGCAATGTCCGCCATCAAACCTATGGCAGGCTGGGGCAGATGGTGATCGAGATCGTCATGGAACTGGCCGGTATGTTCCTGGCACCGGGCTTCCAGATGCTCAAGAGCGCCGTCAAGACGGGTTTGCTGGTGTACAGGACCGGGGCTATCCCGCTGAACCTGAAGACCCTGGCATTCGTGCATGCCGTGGCGAACCATGGCGGATGGCGCCTGACCCGCAACGCGACTTTGCCAACACGGGGTCAGTCCTTTTTCCGAGGGGTGACGGCTCGTCAGAGCCAGGATGAAGCCCTGGCCGGGTTGCCGCTGGACGGGGCGATCTACGGTCCTTATGCCGTGAAGGATCTGTCGGTGATTCAAGGGCTCATGGCCGATGCGCAGGGCTTTTACCGTGCGACGGTCAGCAACGTCGCTACCGGAAGCGTTACGGCGCGCCCGGTGTACGTGCGCCAGCCCGACGGGACGGTGTTTCGGGTCCACGACTATACGAGACTGAATGCCACCGAGGCCGAGTTGGTCGATCCGCTAACGGGGTTGAACATCCGCTCCAGCGGGGTGATGAGAAGTACGGTGGCAAGAATGTCGGACGGAGAATGGCGTGCCGTGGGTTTCGGTCGCGGAGGCGGCAAGCGTCCGGCGGACTCATCGCCTCAGCCCGGGCCATCCAGACCCAAGATCCCGGCCATCGCGCTCTCAACCGTTGCTGCTTCGATTCGGACCCCGGGTACCTGGAATACTCAAGTCATGGACCTGGTCCCATCGATCATGACACGCCTGGCGAGTTGGCCGCAAAACCGAAGCCTGTTGATCATCGATGAGTTGACGCCTGAGCGTGTCTGGTCCGTGCGCTATACCCCGGGTCAGCACGAAACCATCTATCCGATGGGCACTCACCCGGATCGAACAGAGACCGATGTGGTATTGCGTCGAACGGCTCAGGATCATTACAGCGTGGTGCTGGGTGAGGAGGTCGTCGAGATCCCGGCCGACGGCGATTGTTTTTTCAACGCGATCATTCGCGGGTTGAACGAAGGTCAGGCGCAGGAAACGTTTTCCATGCAAGGTTTGCGAAACGAAGTGGCCGGCTATGTCGATCAACATCCGCAACTAGGCCATTACCTGGCACCGCAAGCCACCCGGACACAGGAAGCGCTTTTTGAAAATGCGCCTTCGCTGGTCAACCTGATGGGCCATGCTGCGATGCTCGATCTCACTCGGATCGTTTATGGCGCACCCAATCCGCATCGCTTGTTCCAACCGGTCTTGCGTTACCTGGATCTGCATGCAAACAGTTCGGTGCGCACGGCGATCACTGCAGATCCTGGAACCCGATTGCCGCCGGAAATCCTCCAGCAAGTGGGGCGCATATTGTCCCAGAGACCTCCGGCCAGATTGGTGCCAAGTATCAATGCGCCGTTTTCCGGGCAGGAAAGGCAGTCCATGGAGCAACTGTTCCAGGACCTCCTGGTGGGGCCTGTCGAGCATGAGCTGGTCCAGGAGCTGCTCAATGACCAGTTCCTGCTGATCACCAATGACGTGGCCCATATCCTGCTGGAATACGGCGTGACCGCAAGGCAGTTGGTGAATCACCACCCGAATAACAACTCGGCTTATATCTTGTATGACGAAGCGCTGCACGGTCATCTGGACGAAGATCAGATGGAAGCCCTGCTCGATGGGGCCTATCTGGTCAACAGCGACGATCTGGATGATGCCAAGAGTCTATTAGCGACTGATGCCGGCAAGTACATCGAAGATACCTCAGACTTGTTCGATCATTTCATCTACACGGACAGGGCCGAAAGAACCGTCGACCTGTTCAAGACCGCTCTAGGGCGTTTTCCCGCCCTGCTGAGAAGGGCGAATCTGCTCCTCAGATCGCCGATCATCGCGCATAACCTGGGCGGCATGTTGCGGGTGAGCGAAGTGGCCCGATGGATACGTAACCCGGTTCTGTCCGATAAGCGTTTCCAGCTTCTCGCGGAGTATGCGAGCACCCGCTACAGCGAATTGCAGCGCACCGAAAGCATCGATGTCGACTGGATGCAGTTGTTTGACGATCAGAACCTGCAGAGCATCGTCACGCGTCAGGAAGAGTTGGCGGATTTCCTGGAGTTCCAGGGAGGCGCGTGGGGAAACATCATGGACAACGATATACCGGCTCTCGCAAAACTGTTCAGCGTTCCAGGGCAGCCTCCGTCCAACAGCAGGGTCGCGTTGTTATTCGACACCCCGAATCTCTGGAGCTCTTTACAGAAACTCCGCCAGGAGTATGCGCGTCAGATCTGGGCCGACCTGATCGGGCCACACTTCAGCGACGCCACCATCCGACGGGCACTGGCCGAACCCAGGGCATTGAATTCCGAGCTGCATCTTGCCCTTGCCTTGAGAAGCAGCCTTGCACCGGAAGAGTTCCGCGCCAACCAGATCATCCAGCGCCTGCTTTCCATCGGCCAGCGTCGGGCCCAGCAATATCTCTACAATTTTGATTTCCCCACCAACCGCCTGGGTCATAGCCGTCTGGATTTTGCCGTGTACCTGGAAAGTCATCTGGCCATACCGGACTGGGCCTGGCAGTACGCAAGACGCGGTGTTACATCCGATTCGCTGAAGCAGATTGGTGAGATGAAGCCAAAGCCTGAGTAATTGCTATTGGCTTGTGGTGGCTGAAGTGCCGCCATCGCGAGCAAGGCTCGCTCCCATAGGGCATTGCGGTGGATACAGGATCTGTAAGCACAACTAACCCATATGGGAGCGAGCCCTGCTCGCGATGACGGACCTTCAATCAACCACCTGCGTGCGGCACTCCACCAGACTGCGCACCTGCCCACCCTCGCTCTGGTTCTCCTCGCTCAACCACCGCTCGAACCCTGCGCCGATCGCCGGCCATTCCGAGTCGAGCATCGAATACCAGGCCGTGTCGCGGTTCTGCCCCTTGACCACCATGTGCTGGCGGAACACCCCTTCGAAGGTAAAGCCCAGCCGTTCGGCTGCGTACCTGGAGCGGGCGTTGGCGTTGTTGCACTTCCATTCCAGACGCCGATAACCCAGGGCGAAAGCCTCTTTGGCCAGCAGGTAGACCGCTTCGGTGCTTTTCGGCGAGCGCTGCATCGGCGCACCAAAGGTCACATGGCCAATCTCGATGCGACCCTGGGCCGGTACGATGGACATCAGGCTGAGGATGCCCTGCACATCGCCACTGGCGCGGTCGATCACGGTGAAAAAATAGGGGTCGGTGTTGGCGGCGTGGTTATCCAGCCACGCGTCGAAAGCCTTGCGCTCCGGGAAGGGACCATAAGGCAGGTAGTCCCACAGCTTCGGATCGGCGCCGGGGCCTTCCAGGGCGTGCCAAAGGCCATCGCCATGGCGCGCCGGATCGAGCTTCTCCAGGCGGATGAAACGGCCTTCGATCAGCCGGGTGGACGGCGCCGGGACACCTTTCCAATCGGCGAGTGAAATCGACATGCTGTGCTCCTTACAGGGCTTTGCGAAATTGAATGAAGCCTGGGCGTTCGGCGATGCGTTCATAGAGCTGGATCGCCGTTGCATTGGTCTCGTGGGTCAGCCAATGGACCTTGCAGCACCCGTCGGCCTTGGCGGTGGCATAGACGAATTCGATGAGCTGGCGGCCGACCCCGGTGCCCCGGCTTTTCTCGGTCACCAGCAGGTCCTGCAGGTAACAGGAGTTCTCGATGCTCCAGTTCGAGCGGTGATAAATGAAATGCACCAGGCCTACCGCGACATCACCGTCCCAGGCGAGTGCGCCGTGGGTCGGTTCGCGGTCATCGAGCAGGCGTTGCCAAGTGCTTTGGGTCACCGCGTCCGGCAGTTCGGTCTTATAGAACCGCAGGTAAGCCTGCCACAACGGCAGCCAGGCGGCGTAATCGTCAGCAGTAACGAGACGGATCCGGGGTTGGCTCATATTCATTCCTCGGTCGGTGGGGCAGGCATCAAGCGTGAGAGCGCCTGATCCTGTGGGTCGGGGCTGGCGGCGAGCCCGTTGCGCACCCCGGCTGCATCGGCAGGCGTGCGGTTCTGGCTGAGCTTGCGTTTGCCCTCCAGGCGCTGGATTGGCAAGGCGAAGCCGACGATGGCCTTGAGCATGCTGTCGATGTAGTCGGGCGGCGCGTCATCGACTTTCCACGGCTGGGCGCGGCCGGCTTCGTGGCGGTCGGTGAGGGCGCTCACCAGGTTGCGCAAGCGATGGGCATCGCTGAAGACCTCGGCGGTGCCGTAGGCATGGACGGCCAGGTAGTTCCAAGTCGGCACGACTTTGCCGTGCTCCGCTTTGCCAGGATAGAAAGCCGGGCTGACGTAGGCGTCGGCGCCGGCGAATATCACCAGTGCCTCGGCGCCGGCTTCCAGGTCGCGCCATTGTGGATTGGCTCGGGCCAGATGCCCGTACAGGGTACCGTTGGGACCTTGCTGCGGGTCCAGCAGCAGCGGCAAGTGACTGGCCTGCAAACCCTGCTCGCCCTGGGTGACCAATACGGCCAGGCGGCATTCGCCGATCATGTGTTGCAGTTGGGTCAACTCTTCAACGGCAAAGGCTTTGGGGTTGTACATGGCGATTTTCCTTGGCGAATGCGCACATCCTAGGCAGGCTATTGGTCTGTTGTAAGAGCCACTTCCAGCCAATTCAATCGGACCATTTCGGGTGCTGTGATGACCAATGCCGTGCCGCCGCTGTCCTTCAATCCCGCCGGAATCGAGCTGGACCGCCGTCACGGTTTGAGTCGTCAGCTTTACCAGGCCTTGCGTTCGCGGGTGCTGGACGGGCGCCTGGCCAGTGGTACGCGCCTGCCGGCCAGCCGCGATCTGGCGGCAGCGCTGTCGATATCGCGCAACAGCGTGGTACGGGCCTACGATCAGCTCTATGCCGAGGGTTTCATTGAGGGGCGAGTGGGGGACGGTACTTATGTGGCGACGCTGTCTTCCTCGGCGTTGCCCTTGAAAAATATATCCACAAAAGTATCCACAGGGTTTTCTACAGGCTTATCCCCAGGGTTATCCACAAAAACCTCGCCGGATTGGCTCGATTTGCCGGTGGCGCCCGTCAGTAAAGTTATCCACAGCGGTGGGCTGGAGCGGGTCGAAAAGCATCATCTGAACCCGCCGCCCGGTGGGCCGCCCCGGGCGTTCCGGGTCGGCGTACCGGCCTTCGATCTGTTTCCGTTCGACGTCTGGGCCAAGCTGAATGCGGCTTTCTGGCGCAAACCGGATCTGCAGCAGTTGTGTTATGGCGATTCCCAGGGCGACGCACGTTTGCGCAGCCTGATTGCCGCTTACATGCGCAGCTCCCGAGGCTTGCACTGTACGGCTGAACAAATTGTGATCACCAGTGGGGCGCAACAGGGCATCAGCCTTTGTGCACAGCTGTTGGTGGATCCTGGTGACATTGTCGCTGTGGAAAACCCTGGCTATCGCGCCGCCGGCCATGCGTTTTCGGTCGCCGGCGCCGAGGTGCGCGGGGTGCCTGTGGATCACGAGGGGCTGGATTGCGCGGCGCTCGGTACGTTGAGCAACTGTCGACTGGCGTACGTCACCCCGTCCCACCAGTATCCACTCGGTGTCGTCATGAGCCTGGCCCGGCGGCTGGAACTGCTGACCTGGGCCGAACGCAACGACGGCTGGATCGTCGAGGACGACTATGACGGCGAATACCGCTACAGCGGCGCGCCGCTGGCTCCGCTGGCGGCACTGGATCGCCAGGGACGTGTCCTGTATGTCGGGACGTTCGGCAAAGTCGCGTTCCCGGCCTTGCGCCTGGGTTATCTGGTGTTACCACCCGGTCTGGTGGACGCCTTCGCCCGTCGTCGTGCGGTGGATGTGCGCCATTCGGAAGTCAGCACCCAGGCGGTGATGGCCGAATTCATGGCCGCCGGGCATTTCCAACGGCACATTCGGCGCATGCGACGGGCCGCGTTGGTGCGGCGCGATGCGTTGCTGGCGGGATGGCCGAAGGCCGCAACAGGTGTCGGAACCCTGCCCACGGTCGTGGCCGGGCTGCATGTCACGGTGCCGGTGGACAGTGTCGAGCGTGAGCGCGAACTCATTGCCCAAGCGGCTGGCGCAGGTGTTGAAATCAATGGTTTGAGCAGTTATTGGTTGCCCACCACCCTGGCGTCGAACGTGCGTGCCGGGCTCGTGCTGGGGTTTGCGGCTGTCCCGCCAGTGGCGATCGATGCAGCACTGGCGAGCCTGGCAATGGTTTGGGAAACCTGAGGGCTGAAACCTGGGCATCGGCGGATGCCCAGGTTCAGGGATTTATGACGGCCGTTTAGGAAAGAATATTTCCTTGGCCTGGTCCACGGCGATTTCACTGCGGTAATGGTCGATCAACTGGCGCTGGTTGAGCACTTCGGTGTGTTCGAGGGCGACTCCTTTACCCACTTGCTCTGGCGTTCTCAAGTGTGCGGAAAGGAAGGCGTGCGCGGGCACCCAGTCTGTCGAGTAACGAAAATCGGCGAACCAGAGGGTTTTGTTTTCCTTCACATCCTTGATCTCATACCTGTCGAGATAACCGTAGGACTGGCTCTTGATTCGTTGCCGGCTTTTCTGCTTCTTGATGGAAATCAGATTCCGGCTTTTAAGCCAGATGACGCTGCTTATGGTGGGGGGGCGTTGTTTGATGATGCTCAGGACCGTTTCGAATCCTTCATCGAAGAGCGCCTTCGATTCCTTCTTGAGTTCCGCGCGCAGGGACTCGGCGGCACGCCGGTCTTTTTCGGCAATTCCAACCGTTTCGTTCGAGGCACTGTCGAGGGCTTTTTCTATCGCAACGCCGACGGTTTCCATCCGGCTCGCATGCGCGTTCAGAATCATTCCGATGCCGGCAGGGGTTCGGCGAGGCTGCTTGGCGTACACCTGGATCTGCGTCCTGAATGCAGCCAATTCGTCGATCAGGGTTTTACCCTTGCTCATGCTGGTAGCCAGGGTAGGGATGATCAGTGACGCACCCGCTTGTGGCGTGTCGGTGTTCATATGAGGCACCCATTCGCCGGTTTCCTTGCGATGGAAAGTGGCGATGATTTTGTCGGAGAACGGGTTTTTCACGTCGACCCAATCCGTCTCTTCCCTGGTTTTCGTCAAGCGGGGTTCTCCGCTGATGAGGCCCCAATAGCGCGCCCTGATGAACTTTTTTCGCGGGCGTGGGCGCTCTACATAGGGGGCGCCGGTGCTTTGTCGGTTGCCCCGTTCGTCAAGGGCGAGCGCCAGATGGTCGAGAGTCCGCTCCCTGTGGTTGCTGAGTTGCCTGCGCAGTCGGGTGATCGCCGCCGGGCGGGCGTGGTCCTGATACTCGTTGCCGATGTACTCCAGGTGCTCCTCGATGGCCGTGAACTGTTCTGTCAGGCTGCCAAATGCGTCGATTTGTTCGTCCAGCCGAATCACGCTGCGTTCGTCGATGGCGTCGTACAGGCTTTGAAGCGCGACCGTTGCGTTATCGATCAACCGGTGAAGGTTTGTCCAGCCCTCGGGAATCGTGTTGACGCTGTCTGGCGCCAGGCAGAGGTGGCGATACATGTCCACTTGGATAAGCCGAATAGCGTCGCTTTTGTAGGCTGGCATTTTTCCGCGATGTTGGCGGATAAACTCATAGCCTTCGCGGCCCAGCTTCTTGAGATTGACAAAGCGCGTTTCCATGTAGTCCAGGCGCTCAATCATGTCGTCTCCGACGCGGATCATCTCATCGGCCGCATCGACGTGCTCCTGCTCCACGGCCTCGACTCCGGAGCTGATCATGTCCAGGGATTTTCTCAACGCCGGGGTGAAGCGTTCCTTCAGGGCGTCGATCTCTTCGAACGTGAAATTGATCTGCGCGTTCAGGTAGCCAAGCCTGGCTTGAGGTGCGTCGGGCCGCGTCTGGAAGACGGGCCATTGCGTCAGTATTTTCAATGCATCTTCATAGCTGTCTCGCTGCGTTTTCAATGTGCTCAGATACACTTGGCGCTTGGTGTCCCGGGCGGATCCCGAGGCCTTGCTCATTTCCTGCGCATCCATCATGAGCAGTGTCTGGTTCTGTGGCTTCTTTGCTTCGAACCGGTTCAGCTCACCCAGTAATCGGGTGCTGAGACTTTTCGCCTCTTCGATGACTTTCTTCCGGGCGCCTCTGGATCCGCTGCCCCGTAACCGCAGTCGCGTGTCGATATGCCAATCGCCGCGGGCATACCGCACCAGGGCAGGGCCCACGCGTGTGGGATCTTTTCCATCGACGATGGCGACATGATCCCCCTCCACCGAGACCTTGAACCATTTACCCGCCGACTTCGCGTACCAATCTTCGCCTTGCTTGTAGAGCCCACTGAGAGGGCCCTCGGCTTTGAATTCCTCCAGTTGTCCGGGAGTGTCCACGCTGAAGGTTTCCAGGAGCTTCACACGATGGCCGGACTTGTCCGCCAAGGCACCGCTGCTGTGGATCGAATCATAGTGCTCGGGTGGCACGTCCTTGCTCGTGAGCGGGGCGAGCTTTTCAATGATGAGTGCAGGTTTCACCAGGTCTTCCAGCTGGGGAACGGCCTCAGGCGCCGTTTTTCGACGACGAATAGTATTTTCCCGGGCGCGGTCGATGGCATGGGCGGTGATCGCCATCGCCAGGTTAAGCAGCAGATCGACGAAGGCCTCCTGGTTGACGCGGCTGTCGAACGCTTCGTTGTCTTGTGTCAGGGTTTCAACGTCGTTCAGGATTTGCCAGAGCCAGGTCGCGGTACCCACGGCGGCTCCGAGATACGGTAGGGCCAGGTTGAAGATCAACCAACTTGCCTGCTCGAAGGTCTTCCAGCGGCTTTCGCTATTGGAAACCGACTGACGGTCGGCAAGCTCGGCCAAGGCATTGGCGTTGGCTTTGAACAACAACGGCAGGAAATCCGTGCCCAGGGTGGCGTCGCTCAAGCTGACAGGCGCGCTGTTGGACATGGCTGAAAAAGGGTCCGTTGCAAACTCCATGATCATCCAGGGTGAAGGCAGCGGGCCGGAAAAAACGTAGCGGCTGTAGTTGTCGCGTACCCCATCGGGTAGCCAGGCCAGCACCGATTGACGCAGCGAAGGCGTCTGTCGGATCGCATACAACAGGTTGCTGGGCGTTGGATACTGGGACAGTTGCGGTTCAAGCAAGGGGCGATAAAGCACGCAAGGGCCGGCGCTCAGGTCTTGCGGGCCAATAACGAACATATTGGTCACGACGTCTTCGTCCTCCGACTCCCCGGAGACGAAAGCGAGTTTGCGCAGGACGATGGTTTGCCCGTCTACCTTGCGATCAGCTTCGTCGGTTTCCATCAGCGCGGCGACATAACGGTAGCCTCGATCGTCCAGGTTGGCCTTGCCGCGGATCTTGCTCTCGAGCGCCAGCATGGGGAGCTGAATACGTAGCTGAGAGATGTACAGGTTCTGGCGGCGTGCAGATTCTGTCGGATCGTCGAGCAGCTTGCTCTTGATCAACTGCGGATAAACGCGGCCGATATCGATCTTGGTAATGAGTTTCTCGATGTAATCGACGTCCATCCAGCCAGGCAGCTTCTGGCCATCGAGGGATCGGATAACCTTGTCACCCAACGGCAACGAAATCAGGTTCTGCAAGGCCAGCTCAACAAGGCTGAGCCGCGTGGTTTCGATTTTGCCCGGGACAACGAACGTGCCCCAGATAACGGGGCTGCGTATCTGGATCTCGATCTTCGCCGGATCGAGGGTCGAGGCATCGGCGTGATCGACCTGTATCTGCCGCTTCAAGGCATTCAGCGTGTAGACCTTGATGTCGGGAATGTCGTCCAGATATGTTTTGCCGGCATGAGTGCTGCTCAGCGCCGACAGGTTTTTCATATGCTGGGCCAGTTGGACCTGATCGGAGGTCGACGCCTCCCGCAGCCAGTCGGGCATCTGACTTTGAAACCAGCCCGCACTGGGGCCGTCATCGATATTCAAACCGTTATTGGCGGGTGGGTCGCCTTCACGGATCATGAATCGATCCAGCACCTCGGGAGAGCCGAGGATCCTGATTTGCGTGGCGATCAGTCCACAGGCCTTGTGATCGAAAATATTGCCGTCCGGCTCATACAGTCGCCACTGGAGCTTACGACTCCTGAGGTTGCCCAGATGGCCCGGGAGGGACTGTCCCAACGCCTGTTGTGAATCGAATTTTTCGTAACTGTTGCGCAGCGAGTAGGTCAGGATGACTTCCTTTTGGTCGATGGTTCCAATCAGCACCACCAGCAGGTTGTCGATCAAACGTTTCGCCTTGTCGCCCTCGACCTCATCGATATCGACCAGGTAGGCATGGGTGTCATATGGGTCATGTTTTTTCCGATCCTGGAGGTTGGGGTAAAGGAACAATAGCCTGGCCATTTCGCATTCGGTCGCAGTCCAGCCCTTGATATGCCTGATGTCCCAGAACCTGCGCAGCGTATTGGCCAGGCTGTGCCAGCGAGGGTTGGTCGAGCCCAGCGAAGCATTCCAATACGCCAGTTGTTGCTCCTGACACGCCGGTGTCATGACGGGGACAAGCTCGTTGATCAGCCGTCCTATCTGCCCGATACGCACCGGCAGGTGCACTTCAGGGGTCACCAGCGGCAGTTGGGTCAGGTAGTGGAACCCTTCGGTCAGTAGGGTCTGGCCTCCCTGGCTCAACTGCGCCGCCAACATGTTGCTGAGTGTTTGATAACGGGTGGAGAGCTGCACGATCTCGCCGTCGATGACGGCCCACGCCGGCTCGCCGACCACGATACTGTTCGGATCGAGGTGCAGGTCGGGGTACATTTTTCTGAGGGTCTGGCGCAGAAGCCTGGCGGCCACCTCCGGGGATGTGGGCCCCGCGAGCATTTGATTGAGCAAGGCATCTCCGAGGCTGATATCAGGCTCGGAGGCAATGGTTGTAGGGGGTTGTGCCATTTGAATCTCCCTGTCTCGCGATACATGGAATCCCCGGAGCCGGACGCTTCGGGGATTCCATGCTAGGAAGGGGCGAGACAGGGAAGGTGGTAACTATGTATAGGCTGCAGTGAATTACTGTCCGGATTTGATCCGCGTCCAGGCCCGGGTTCGGGCGCGCTCGGCATCTCTGGGCAAGGGTTGCAGGGTATAGAGCGTGGCCATGGCCGCTTCGGTCGGGTACAGGTTGGGGTTGCCACGAATGGCCGGATCGACCATTTCCGTGGCGTCCTTGTTCGGATTCGGATAGCCCACGAAGTCGCTGACCGGAGCGATAACCTGCGGCTGCAACAGGTAGTTGATGAAGGCATAGGCGTCGTCAGGGTTCTTCGCGCCTTTGGGAATGGCGAGCATGTCGAACCAGATCGGTGCGCCTTCCTTGGGCAGGCGCATGTCCACGGTCACACCGTTCTTGGCGTCCTTGGCCCGGTTTGCCGCCTGGGAGAAACTGCCGGAATAGCCCACCGCCACGCAGATGTCGCCATTGGCGATGTCAGCCATGTACTTGGAGGAGTGGAAATAGGTGATATGCGGGCGGATCTTCATCAACAGCGCTTCGGCCTTGGCATAGTCCGCCGGCTTCTTGCTATTGGGGTCCAGGCCCAGGTGCTGCAAGGCCAGGGGCAGGATTTCCGAAGGCGAATCCAGCAGCGCCACGCCGCATTGCTTGAGCTTGCTGATGTGCTCTTCCTTGAAGATCAGGTCCCAGCTGTCCACTGGCGCGCTGTCGCCCAGGGCTGCCTTGACCTTGTCCGGGTTGAAGCCGATCAGGATGGTGCCGTACATGTAGGGCACGGCAAATTTGTTGCCCGGATCGTTGGCCTCGATCAGCTTCATCAGCTTGGGATCGAGGTGGTTCCAGTTCGGCAATTTGCTGCGGTCCAGGGGTTGGAATACCCCGGCTTCGATCTGCTTGGCGAGGAATACGTTGGACGGCACCACGACGTCGTAGCCCGAATTGCCGGTCAGCAGCTTGGCCTCCAGGGCCTCGTTGGTGTCGAAGATGTCGTAGACCAGCTTGACCTGGCTGTTCTGCGCCTTGAAATCTTCCAGGGCCTTGGGCGTGATGTAGTCGAACCAGTTGTAGACGCGCAAGGTGCGCTCTTCAGCCTGGACGGCACCGCAAAGCAGCGCGGTGCAAAGGGTGGGGACCATCAAACGCTTGAGTCTGCTCATGCTTGTTTTCCTCATTGGGCGCTTTGAAAACCTTCGAGAACGTTCACCGCATTGATGCCGATTTCGGCCACTGCATAGCCGCCCTCCATCACGAACAGCGTCGGCTTGCCGAGCGCGGCGATGCGCTTGCCCATCGCCAGGTAATCCGGGCTGTCGAGCTTGAATTGGGAAATCGGGTCGTCCTTGAAAGTGTCCACGCCCAGGGAGACGACGATCACATCGGTGTCGTAGCGCTGGACTTCGTCACACGCCTGTTCCAGGGCGGCGCTCCAAGTGTTCCAGCCTGAACCGGCCGGTAGAGGATAGTTGAAGTTGAAACCTTCCCCGGCCCCTTCGCCGCGCTCATCCGCGTACCCCAGGAAAAACGGAAACTCAGCCTCCGGATGGCCGTGGATCGAGGCGAACAACACGTCGCTGCGCTCGTAGAAAATCGATTGGGTACCGTTGCCGTGGTGGTAATCCACATCGAGGATCGCAACCTTCTCGTGACCTTGGTCGAGGAACGCCTGGGCGGCGATGGCGGCGTTGTTGAGGTAGCAATAGCCGCCCATCAAATCGCTGGCGGAGTGATGCCCCGGCGGTCGGCACAAGGCGAAGGCGCTGCGGGCGCCGCGCTGGATTTCGGCCTGGGCGGTGAGGGCCACCTGAGCGGCGCTGTAGGCTGCTTGCCAGGTGCCGGCGGTGATCGGCGCACCGCCGTCGAAACTGTAATAGCCGAGCTGGCCGTGCAGGCTTTTCGGGATGACCGTGCGCAGGGTCCGGGCCGGCCAGGTATAGGGGAGCAAATCGCCTTCGCGGTTGTACTCGACCCAGCGATCCCAGGCCCCGCGGAAAAACTCCAGGTAGGCCGGGCTGTGGATGCGCTGGATCGGTGTGAGGCCAAAATCCGTTGGCGCCTCCACCGGGCCCAATGCCCGGGCCTTGACCCGTTCCAGCACATGATCGGCCCGGGAGGGCATTTCGAAGCAAGGCATCAGTTGCCCGTCCATCAACTCGCAGCGGCCGTGGTGCAAGTGGTGATCGTCTGAGTAGATCGTCAGCATTTGTTGTTCTCCGCAAAGGGCTGATCGGTTGACCACAGTCTTGCGGCGGGCGGCGTTTCAGAGAACGGCAGGAGAGGCCAAAAGGGGATCGAAATGGCCAAAAGGTTTGACCGGAAAGGGCCCCTTGATGGCGCAGGAGCGCCCGGGGCAGTGACTGATGCTTGGATGGTTGTCCGCCACTCGTGGCGAGGGAGCTTGCTCCCGCTCGGCGGCATAGCCGTCGCAAACGGTTAATGCGGCTGTCTGGGGAATGCGTCAGCCTGTTTTCTCCCCGTGCGTGTCGGGAAAAGTCCACAGGCTCACGCCTTCCAGAGTGCGTTATCGATCAAGGTAGACGCTGTATATTCCTGGGCCTTTCCGAAGGTCGTCGACCGTTACTCTAAGATCGTCAAGTTTCTTTCTCGCTTTTTCTTTTTCTGTCGCGCTGGCTCCACTTCCCAGAACCGTCTGTGCTTGCTCCATCTGGAATTTTGCGTTTTTCAGCAAGGTAGCCCGGGCTTCAGCCTGGGTAGCCATTACCTTGTCGCACCAAGCCGAGAATTTTTGCTGGCCTTCATTCGGCGTTGGCAACATGAGAGCTGACATGCACAGTTGCTGTTCATCATCGGAAAGCACAACGTTATTAACGATCCCTTCGACTGTTTTGGCTATTTGTTGTATGTGGGCCTCTGATCGTTGGCTGCCCATGCCAGTGGTTTCTATTTTTACTTTTGTTTCGCCATCTGCCAGTACGCCTTTTGTTTCGGCTATTGCGCTGTCAATGACGCTTCTATCGTCTTTCAGATTTTTTATTTTTTCCGCTAAAGCCGATGCGGTTTGATCCATTTCCGAAGTATTGGTCTGGGGATCCGCTTTTTTTGCATCACTGATTTTCTTGTCTACTGCCGCCTTCTCTGCTTCCAGGGCTGAAATTCTATCGCTGACTTTCTCTCTTTCGGCTCTTTGCTCGGAAAGAGACTTTGTCGCTTCGGCCCGTCCACTTGTCGTGAGGGCTACTGGAGGCGCTTTGATCGTTCCGGTCAGCTGTTCGATCGCCAATAGGGCTACGGTGTTTTTTTGAAACCGCCTCATGAGAAGCTCATATTGTGCGGCGCTTATCGCGCCAGACATGTAGCTCTCACACAAGCGATAACCGAAATCACGTAGCATCTGGATGCTTTGTGTGCGGATGCCCGTAAATGCGGCCCCATCCTGCATGGCGAAAGCCAATTCACCGCTTGCCTTACCTGGATACCCCCCTTTTGCCGCCAGCTCATAAGCAAGGGAGGCCATTGCATCGGGGCTTGGTTCTGCACACACAAACGTCCCTTTCTTGATGTGTTCCTCTGAAACGAACTTTCCGGTCGAGTCGTATTTTTTAGTCATGGTCTCATTGGGGGCGACCAGTATGGCTCTCTGTCGAATATCGCTCATGGAGCTTTCCCCACGAGAAATATCAAAAGTTCGGTAGATACTGTTCAGGTTGGCGCATCCGGCGATAGACATAATCATTAAAGCTGACAAAGCCCCCTTCATGGCGCATGCTCCCTTTGCTTACCGATGATGGCACTTTGGTATAGCTCATAGAATCACTGCGTGCGACCGAGCAGAGCAAAAAGATTTTTAAAGGCCCACCCATGGCGTATTTTTCCAGTAAGCAGCGTCTGCTGAGCGCCCAGCGGGAGCAAGCTCCCTCGCCACGAGAGGCAGCGAAAATCTTGAGAAGGGGTGGGGCAGGGGACGGCGTCCTGCATGTGGATTCAGCGCGGCGCAGCCGCAGACCAGAACGCAAGAATGCATGGCCTGCGTTAGCTGTCACTTCTCCAGTTGCTGCTCCCTGAGCAACGACTGTGTCACCTTCTCGATGTAATCAAATACCTCGGCCGGAACCGAGTATTGGTACTGCTTACGGCGGTTATTCGAAACGGTCCCATTGTTCGTCAGGCACATCATCACAAGGTTGGCCAGATCGCTTCCGCGCACGTCGTAGGCCTCGTTGACGGCTCGAACGACCTGGTCGTAGTTCGCAAGGAAGATCGTTTCCTCTCGAAGCTCGACTTCAATCGCTCGCTTTGCCATTTCCAAGGTAAAACGGACCCCGGGCGTGGCATCCCAGAAGCGGTAGATTGCAGGATCGCCGGTAAAGTCGAAGGTAAGTTGGCCGTGATCGATCCATCGGACCTCCCAAAATTCTCGCGCTGGTCGGGAAAACTGCTCCAGCGTCTCCAGATACAGCCGCTCCTCACGTTTCATCGCGACTGAGACAGGCAGCAGCAACCCGTTCTCCAGAGCGCCAGCGCGACATAACGTCTGGTGAATCAGAAAACGGGACAGTCGACCGTTCCCATCCATGAACGGGTGAAGGAAGACGAAGCCAAATGAAACGACTCCGGCGGCTACTAAAGGATCAATACGCCCCGTCGCGTTGTTACTCAACGCAATGAGCTGTTCCATCAGCTCCCGGCAGAGCTCCGGTGCAGGTGGCACATAGGTAACCCCTGCCGCCCCCTGCAGCGGGCCCGCTAAATGGTTCTGAGCGTGTCGAAATGCTGCAGCCATGTCGAGCGGGTTTGAAATCGTCGCGTTCTGAAGATGCACCAGGTAATCCTCACTCAGCGCGATACGCTCATGAGCCTGTCGCAGCAGCTGAATGAACTTCCGTGCCTTGTCTTCGCTTGGCGACTCCTTCTCTATCGCAAACGAATCCTTGGTTTCGTGCAGGTAGGCCCAACTGATGGTCCGATCCATCATTGCTGATGGCAGGCTTTGGATGAAGTCTTGAGCACGGGCCAGAATGTCATGTTCCAAGAGAGCGACTATCTCAGGGGTTCGCTCAACAGTGGCGCAATAGGCTAGCGTTCCGATACCGTTGAACTCCACCCGCCAGCGCGAATTGCGTTCCCCTGGCATTGTCACGTAAAGCTGCGGGTCGAACAGTGGGATGAACGCTCCCCGCACCGGCGACTTTTGACTAAGTTGTTCTGCGGTGAAGGCTTCACGTAGATAACAGGCTTTTCGGATATATATGCCGTTAGGGGCTCTTTCTAACTCAGCCTCCAGAGCCGCAGCCGGTATTTGTGGAAGCGCCTGAGCGAGAATGGCGAGGTTGACGCCCTCATGCTTGAGCGCAAATAACACGTGCCCCACGAGATCATCCGATGCGGGGGCGGTGTTGGCGGGTATAGCCAGGATTTCCCCGATCCGCTTTATCCGGGTGACTGGCTGCACTCTTGCCGGTCGGCGCAATGGGAAAGTGGAAAGCCGTAGGGTTTCCTGTAGCCAAGCGTATCCAACAAAGGTCATGGCGCAATTCCTTGATTTTCTGTCCCGCAGCGGAGATTTTTTTCAGTTTGCCAAGAAAATCTTGATTTGCACCTATTAAGTGGATTTTTTCTTAACTCCACAGTACGCCTTTAAAGGACGCGGCGCTGGGGCCTCAGATCCTGAACTGACTCGGCGCCACGCCACTCCAGCGCACGAAGGCGTGGCGGAAGCTGGCGGTTTCGCTGAAGCCCAGCTTTTCGGCGATTTGGTGGATCGGCAGTTGGTCTTCGCACAGCAACTGCTTGGCCCGCTCGAAGCGCAGTTCATCCAGCAGCTCCTGGTAGCTGCAGCCTGAATCCTTGAGGTGTCGGCGCAGGGTGCGTGTCGAGCAGTTCATCTGTTCGGCCAGGCCGTCCAAGCCTGGGGCGGCGTCCAGTTGGGCGTCGAGCAGTTGGCGGATCCGTCCCAGCCAGGCCTGGCGTCCGGTGAATTCGATGTTCTGCTTGCGGCAGCGTTCGACCATGGCGTGGTGGGTGACAGGGTCGGCCAAAGGCAGTGGTTGATCGAGCCAGTGCCGGTCGAAGGCAAAGGCATTGTCGAGGGTATTGAAACGTATCGGGCAATAGAAATGTGCGGCGTAGCGCGTTTGATAATCGGGCGCCGGATGCTGGAAGCGCGCGCTGCGCAGGGGCAAGACATGGCCGAGCAGGTCGTTACAAATAACTCGCAGCGAGACCATGCAGAATTCGGCATTGAACGCCGCCAGGGCGGGGTTTTCCCGGTAGTTGCTGGCGCTGAACCAGACGTACTGGCCGTCGTCGTCCAGCCTCAGGTCGAAGAGTGTTCCCAATAGCGCCGGATAACGCAGGGCCAAGTGCAAAGCGTCACCTAAGGTGGCACTGGTGAGCAGGGCATAACCGAGCATGCCGTAGGACGACACGTGCATGCGCAGGCCGAGGTCCAGGCCAATGTCATGCTTGCGGGCCACGGCATTGGCGCAGACCTGCATTTCCTGGTTGGTGGTGATGCGCGTGTCGGCCCGTTCCAGATCCGCCGTACTGATGCCGCTGCCGGCCAGCAACGCTTCACTTGGCAGGTCTTCGTGCTTGAAGGCATCGAGCACCAGGGAGACGGCGTTAAGTGTAGTGAGGTGGGAATGAAGCATGTTCGTTTCCAGCCTGGGGGAGGCTGGATAACGAGCAAGTTGTATGCCGGGTAAAGCGATAACCCGATACCGCACAACGCCCCAAAGGGCTGCTTACGCTCGCAGGTAACGGTCGCGGCTCGCTTCTTTACGCGGGCTGAAGACTTTCAATCATTGCCTGTCAATGGAAACAGCCATGTCGACTGCAAACCCCCCCCCTTCGATCACAAGCTCGCCACGCCCCCTGCGAACCGATAATGAGATCACCTCATGGGCCCTGAACGTACATCTGTTGTTCGCATCACGCCCGTCGCTGACGGACGTCGCGCGGATGACACTCCAAGAACTCCTCGATGAGCATTACCCAACGTTGGCGCCAGTCGCCGCAACCGCCGTGATCCTTGAACCTCAATGGCGCCTGGAAGGTGGGCAACCGCACAAAGTCGGGTACAACACCCATGGGGTGACCGACCTGTTGCTTGAGCGCTGCAGGGGCGTGGGCGCAAGGACGTTCAGCCAGGGCAGTTTTCTTGCGAAATTCCCTGGCGCAGAGACACCCCAGGGCGAAAAGGTCCCTTTGAGTGAAGTTCAGCAGATGCTCGATGAAGGGGCCCTCATGCTGCTTGAGGGTTATCAACAGCACCTGGTGGATTTCTGGAGCACGGGCGCTCCCAGCGTCTGGCGACGATTGTCCGATCTGTTCAAGGCGCAATTGCAGCAGGCCGCTTCGGCGCTCGTAGGCGAGGCGCTCGCCACCGTCCAGGCCGTCCTCGACTACCCGGAGCCGGCTCGGCGACAACAGGCCCTGGGGCAGGGCGCCACCCAAGCCTACGTCACGTTTGTCTACGAGGGTGACAGCAATGTCCCTCATCCGGAGGATGTGCTGGTGCTGACCATGACGCGCCGGCTGGGTGAGCGAGAAATCGCTTTGCTCTACACATTGACGGGCGGGATCGAGGTGTTCGGCTCGGTGGCGGCGATGGAAGCGTCCTGGTTCGGCGCGCGTCGGGCGGACGATTCGAAGCTGAGAAACTACACCCCCGAACAGGACATCTTCGATGCCTTGACTCTCTGTCTCCTGGAGCGTCAATTGCAACAGCTCGCCAGAATCAAACCCTCGGCTTATCCCGACGCGGCCAGTCTTGAGCGCGAAGTGGCGCTGGTTTCCGGTTCCGGCACGCTGCTGGGGGCCTTTCGCTCGGGGCATGAGGCCAGACTGTCGAAACTGCAGCAGGTGCTTCCCTCCTGGCTGAAGAATGCACCGTTGGCGGATCGCGGTGCCTACAGTCGTTTGCTGTCATCGCTGGCGGAGCAGCATCGAAGGTCCGTGTCGTTCATGGCGGGTATTGCGAACATCCTTGAGTTCGCTGACCAGGCCTTGAAGGAAAAGATGCTGGAGGATGACCCCTCGCGCACGAACATCTCGGTGAGCGAAATTGAAGTGACGTTATCCCGGCCGAGCAATTCCCCGTTCGAGATCATCGATCCGCCGTTTCCGGCGCCTCGCAGTGAAACTCAAACCCGGACTTTCCCGGAGATGGCGATCAGAAATCTCGGAGCTTTTCCCTGGGTCCCCTCGAAGATCACCTACCGGGGGGGCGAACCACCTGCCTGGATGACCTATGAGTATCTGCGGGACCTGACCTCGCGAGCCGACATCGGCCAGCACTATCCCGAGCTGCTGCAGCGCAAATTACTGAACGATCCCCTGGATGTGGCTCGCAGGCAGCAACATTTCGCTGATCGCCTCGCCATCCTGCTGCCCTTGCAGGCATTGGAACTGAAGATCAAAAAGAACCTGACGGATCTGGCTTATCGCTTTGTCGTGGCGGTGTTGCGGCCGGCCCTGTCGGCCGGTTTCGCTGCCGGGCAGGCACCGGTCATCAGGCCTCTGGCTTTCCTGACCGAGGCCCAGGCGACGCCCGATGTGGTCGCTGACATGTTCGTGATCGGCCCCGAGGACGTCAGCCTGGGCCCTCATGTGCTTTACAGGCCTGCTTCGTCCACGCCCTTGATGGAATTTGCCTCGCGAGCCGCTCTTTTCGATGCCATCAAGCAGGCCGGAGCGTTACAGGACAGCGTGCTTGCCGGGCTTGAGCCTTCTGCCCGTCGGGTCTATGCCAACGGTGGTTTCCAGGAGCCGCACATCGGCCGGGTGCTGCTTTCCGATGCCACCACTCCCCGGACTCCGGAACCTGCGTTGCTCGGCCGCGAGCCGTTACAAGGCGATATCGTGGGTGCGTTGTACAAAGCCTGTGCCCAGGCATTGATCGAACAGGCCAAACGGGCCTCGGTGTCTGACTCGCAGGCGCGCTGGGACAATTTCATGCAGTTTGGCTGGGTTGCGTTCAACCTGTTGCTGCCGCTGCTGGAGGGGCCGGTAATGATGCTCGGCTTCCTGGTCCAGCTCACGGAGCGGCTTGATGAGTTCGTTGACAGCGAGGGGGTGGAAAACAGCGGGGAAGCCTTGGCCGGGGCGCTGATGGGCCTGGCGCTGGTGCTGGTCCATGGAGGGGCACGCCTGGGCGCGATAAGCCAACTGGAGGAGCGGGCAATGACCGAGCGTGGGGCTCCGGTTGTCTCGCCGGGCAATGCGATTATCAAAGACCCGGCGTTACCTGCTTCCGCCAGCCCTTACGGGGCGAAAGCGCGGCTGGTCTATGGCTGGTCGAGCCCTCGTGCCCATTTTTCCGCCCCTGAGCTGGCCCGCCTCGATACCTTCAGGCTGACGGCTCCTACTACGTTGCAAGGCTTGGTAGTTTCGGGTGAATACCAGGGGCTCTATCAACGGGGCAGTCTGTGGTTTGCCCAGGTCGAAGGCCAGTGGTATCGAGTGTCACGCCGGCTTGAGGGGGTGGTGATCATCGACGCCGCCCACCCGGCGCGGACCGGTCCCTGGCTTGAGCAGGATGGACAAGGTCGCTGGAACCTGGGACACAGCCCGCGATTGCTCGGTGGTGCGGGTGGGCTGAGTGTCCGTGGCGCAAAAAAACTCAAGAGCCTGGAGAAGCAGGGGCGCGATCTGCTGGGTACTCTTGATCAACAAATGTCTGATGCCGGTTGGTTGTCCAGAAGCGAGCGTCCGCCCATCGACGTAGAGGATCTGATCGTCGGCAAGGCAACCGAGTTCGAGCGCTGTGCCGGGGAGATCGAGCAGTTGACGCAAGCGCTGGGTAACCAGGCCCCGCGACTGTTGATCAAGGATCTGAGAGCCGGTGCCAGGCGTTTGCGGGAGTTGGGGCGAACCACCCGCATCGCGATGACCAAGGCAAAGCTGCCCAACGTTGGCGCGGTGGAGTATTTGCTGCAGGAGCAGGAGGTCAGCATCCGCAAGGCCGGTGGCCGGGTGGATATTTCAGACAATAAAGGCAACGATTTCCTGCAGGTCTACGAGATTCGCGAGAGGCGCAACAACCGCGTGCTGTGGTTCGCGCACTTCCATTATCTGAAGCAGGATGCAGCGGCGGATGCCTTTACCAAGGCTCACCTGAAGACGTTCGAGCAGGGCGGGCGGGGGCTTGAGTTCCAGAAAGCCCAGCAGAAGGCCGGCCAGGCGGTTGAGAGGATCTGGCGTGCCGACATCGGCAGCGCCGCCGCCAAGGCATTGTTCCTCTCGGCATAGCGGTGTGAGGCGCGAAGAGATTCGCGCCTCAGCGGTTTGCAGGGCTCAGCTCAGCTCGCCGCACAGATCCAGCTCAACCAGCCGGCGGACATCTTCCACGGCCAGCCCGGCGCCGATCAACGCTTGCAGCTTGCCGAACGCCGCCTCGCGGGTCATGCCGCCGCCGGACAGCACGCCGACGCCGCGCAGACGACTGCCGGCCTCGTACACGTCCAGCTCCACGCCACCTTCATGGCATTGGGTCACCGCCACGACTACCACGCCACTGTCCCGCGCCCGCTGGAGGCTGGCGAGGAAGGCCGGATTGTCGCTTGGGCCGGTGCCGCTGCCGTAGCATTCCAATACCAAACCCTGGATACCACTGCCTAGCAAGCCGTCGAGGATCTCGGCGCTGATACCGGGAAACAGCGGCAGCGCCGCCACGTTGGCCAATTGCTTCGGTTGGCGGTAATCCAGCTGCGCTGGCAAGGACGAGGCTTTCACGCCGCCGCCCTGGCGCTCCAGGCGCTTGAAAGGATGACGACCAAAGCTGCGCACCTTGGCGCAACGGGTCGGCGCCAGCAATTCGCCATGGAAGTACAAATGCACCCCTGGAGCCAGGCCTTGGCCGAGGGCAACCAGCGCGCCGCTGAGATTTTCCCAGGCATCGCTATCGGTCACGCCGGCCGGCAGCATGGAACCGGTGAAACAGACCCGGGCGTGCAGGCCCAGCAACTGGAAGCTCATCGCCGCGGCGCTGTAGGCCAGGGTGTCGGTGCCGTGCAGGATCAGCACGCTGTCGCAACCCTGCACGTCCACGGCATCGACCACCGCTTCGCGCAGTTGTTGCCAGTAAGCCGGGGTCATGTTGGCGCTGTCGATCAGCGGCGACATTTCCCTGAAACGCCATTGTGGGACGACGAGTTCGGGTTGGCTGTGCAGGTAGTCGCGCATCCGCGCTTCGAAACCGGAAGCCGGGGCCAGGCCGTGGGCACTGGCCTGCATGCCAATGGTGCCGCCGGTGTAGAGCACCATGACGTGCTGCGCGGCAGGGTAAGAGGCGGAATTCATTGATGGGTCTCCTGGACGAATGCACCTTGCGCCCAGCATGCCTGCGTGCGCAAGGTGTGTCACGTCGAGTGGCAGGACGCCACTCGTTGCGGTCTGTCGCGGCGGGTGGCGGGGAGCCACCCGCCAGTGCGATCAGCGTTGCGTGGCAGGCGTGCCCTGGGCTGCGCCTTGCTCGCGTGGAGCCGATTGGCTTGGGCTGGTCGGCCAGGCCTTCAGGTCCAGGTCCAGGTCGGTGAATTTGCTGGAGTCGAACACTGGCTGCTGGACGCCGGCGCGGCGCTGCTCGTCGTAGTCGCGCATTACGCGCAGGCCGACCTTGAACAACATGGCCAGGGCCATCAAGTTGACGAAGGCCAGGCAGGTCATGGTGATGTCGGCGAAGGCGAACACGGTCGAAAGGTCCTGCATCGAACCCCATACCACCAGCGCCAGAACCAGGCCGCGGAAAATCATCAGTACGGCGCGGTTGCGGCTGAGGAACTGCAGGCTGTTCTCGCCCAGGTAGTAGTTATAGAGGATGCAGGTGAAGACGAACAGCGACAGCGCGACGCTGACGAACACGCGACCCCAGTCACCGACCACGGCGGCCAGCGAGTTCTGGGTCAGGACGATGCCGTCACCTTCAAAGCCCGGGGTGTAGAAGCCCGACAGCAGGATCAGCAGCGCGGTGCAGGTGCAGATCACGAAGGTGTCGAGGAACACACTGAAGGCTTGGACCACGCCCTGGGCGCCCGGGTGTTTCACGGCGGCCACGGCGGCGACGTTCGGCGCACTGCCCAGGCCTGCTTCGTTGGCGAACACGCCACGCTTCACGCCCATCACGATGGCGCTGCCGAGCAGGCCGCCGAAGGCTGGGTCGAGGCCGAAGGCGCTCTTGAAGATGGTTTCCAGCATGGCTGGCACGTGTTCGATCTGGGTGCCGATCACGTACAGGGTCACGCCGATATAGGCCAGGGTCTTGATCGGTACCAGCAGGTCGGACACCGCGGCGATGCGTTTGATGCCGCCGATGAAGGTGATGGCCAGCAGCACCGCCAGGACGATACCGGTGTGGCTTGGGTCGAAGGCAAAGGCGTTCTGCAGCGAGTGGGTCACGGTGTAGGACTGCAGGCCGATGAAGGCGAAGCCGTAGGTGACCAGCAGCAGGATGGAGAACACCACCGCCATGCCTTTCAGCTTCAGGCCGTGCTGGATGTAGTAGGCCGGGCCCCCACGGTACAGGCCGTCGCCGTCGGCGCGCTTATAGACCTGGGCCAGGGTGCATTCGAAGAAGCTGCTGGACATGCCCACCAGTGCGGTGACCCACATCCAGAACACGGCGCCCGGGCCGCCGAGGGTTACGGCGATACCGACACCGGCGATGTTACCGGCGCCGACGCGGCCGGCGAGGCTCAGCATCAGGGCCTGGAACGAGCTCAGCTGGCCAGCCTGGCCGTGAAGGGACTCTTTGAAGACACTGAACATGTGGCCGAAATGGCGGAACTGGACGAAGCGCGAGCGGATCGTGAAGTAGCCACCGAGTCCCACAATAAGCAGGATCAGCACTTTCCCTGAAAGGAAGTCGTTGATGACTTCGAGCATGGATTATTCCTCGCTGTTTTTTGTTAAGCAAATACTGGCCGCTGGAAACATCGTGTTACGACGGCCGACAGGCGGCCAGGCAGGTCAAGCGATGTTTCGTCCCGGTCCATTTCGCGGGTTGTTATTAGTTCGGGTTCGCATGTTTTAAGGGGCGCTTGTTTACGACCACGCATGCGAGAGGGGCGGCACTATACCTATCAGTGCGGTGCCCGTCTGCACAGTTGTGGTGCGTCCGACGAAACAGCCTCTTTAGTTACCTGGCCTTTCGGTCAGGTTCTTGTGGGGCGAGTCGGCTCATGATGGCTGACGGCGCGGATTACAACGGCAGCGCGGCGTCGTTTATCACGAGTGGTCTCGGTCCTACAGGTTCGGTCATCCTTTCGCTATCAATTAAAAAAAGGGCTTGGGGGAAATCCCCAAGCCCTCAAAAGGTGAGAGGTGTCTAGTCCCTCGACCTGGTGAGCGTTAGGCTTTGTACGCAAAGTGCCTGCGCGACGATCATGCTGCGTTGAAAACAGGCTAGGAATGCTCATTGACAGCCAGTCAACTCCGCTTCCTCGCCTGTTTTCGCCTTGCCTGATCGCCGCTCGGCGACTTTTCGTACAAACCCTAGTCGCGTCGATCACGCTTTGAGCGGGACCAGACGCGGAGCAATCATGTTTTCGGGGCGCAGGATGTCGTCGAGCATCGCCTCGTCGAGCAGGCCTTCCTCACGCACCAGTTCCAGCACGCCGCGACCGCTTTCCAGCGCGACGCGGGCAATGCGGGTGGCGTTTTCATAGCCGATGTACGGGTTCAGGGCGGTGACCAGGCCGATCGAGTGCTCGACCAGCTCGCGGCAGCGCGCTTCGTTGGCGGTGATACCGACGATGCAGTGCTCGCGCAGCATGTCCATGGCCCGTTGTAGCAGGCGGATCGAGTCGAAGATCTTGAAGGCGATCAGCGGTTCCATCACGTTCAGCTGCAGTTGGCCACCTTCGGCCGCCATGGTCAGGGCCAGGTCGTTGCCGATAATCTGGAACGCCACCTGGTTGACTGCTTCCGGGATCACCGGGTTGACCTTGCCGGGCATGATCGAGCTGCCTGGCTGGCGGGCCGGCAGGTTGATTTCATTGATGCCGGTACGCGGTCCGCTGGACAGCAGGCGCAGGTCGTTGCAGATCTTCGACAGCTTGACCGCGGTGCGCTTGAGCATGCCGGAGAACAGTACGAAGGCGCCCATGTCGGAGGTGGCTTCGATCAGGTCGGCGGCCGGAACCAGTGGCTGGCCGCTGATGGTCGCCAGGCGCTGTACGGCCAGGGCCTGATAGCGTGGATCGGCGTTGATGCCGGTGCCGATGGCGGTGCCGCCCAGGTTCACTTCGGTGAGCAGCTCGGGCGCCAGGGTTTTCAGGCGCGCCAGGTCTTCGCCCAGGGTCGTGGCGAAGGCACGGAATTCCTGGCCGAGGGTCATCGGCACGGCGTCTTGCAGCTGGGTGCGGCCCATTTTCAGGACGTGGCTGAATTCTTCGCCTTTGGCGGCGAATGCCTGGATCAGGCTTTCGAGGCTGGCCAGCAAAGCATCGTGGCCCAACAGCAGACCCAGGCGGATCGCGGTCGGGTAGGCGTCGTTGGTGGACTGCGCCATGTTCACATCGTTGTTGGGGTGCAGATACTGATACTCGCCCTTCTGGTGGCCCATGGCCTCCAGCGCGATGTTGGCGATCACCTCGTTGGCGTTCATGTTGGTCGACGTGCCGGCGCCGCCCTGGATCATGTCCACCACGAATTCTTCGTGGAAATCACCGCGGATCAATCGTGCACAGGCTTCGCTGATGGCTGCGTGCTTGGCTTCGCTGAGTTGGCCCAGCTCGCGGTTGGCGTCAGCGGCGGCTTGCTTGACCATGGCCAGACCGACCACCAGTTTCGGGTAATGCGAAATCGGAACGCCCGAGAGACGGAAGTTGTTTACCGCTCGCAGGGTCTGGATGCCGTAGTACGCTTGCGCAGGTACTTCGAGTACGCCAAGCAGGTCTTTTTCTGTGCGGAAAGATGCAGCGGAGGACATGACGGAAATCATCTCGATAAGGACCCGGTCTGAGCCGGAACGCTGGGGATGCTAGGCCTTCGAGAAAATTAGGGCCAATGCTGTTAAACACTGCCCTATGCAGATTCGGCATAATGTCGGTGTGACGTCGCGTGGGCGGCGAACGTGTGACCTGTTTTGGTGCATGGGTCGGGAGGAATGATGAATCTTGAAAGCAAATGGCTCGAGGACTTCAGTGCCCTGGCCGCTACCCGCAGTTTCTCCCAGGCGGCTGAGCGTCGCTTCGTGACGCAACCGGCCTTCAGCCGGCGCATCCGCAGCCTTGAGGCGGCGCTGGGGCTGACGCTGGTCAATCGCTCTCGCACACCGGTCGAACTGACAGCGGCGGGGCAGTTATTCCTGGTGACCGCACGCACGGTGGTGGAGCAACTGGGCGAGGTGCTGCGTCATTTGCATCACCTGGAAGGCGGGCAGGGCGAGGTGATCCAGGTGGCGGCCGCTCACTCCCTGGCGCTGGGCTTCTTTCCGCGCTGGATCGCGCAACTGCGCAACGAAGGCATGAACATCGCCACGCGGCTGGTGGCCACCAACGTGGGCGATGCCGTCCATGCCTTGCGCGAAGGGGGCTGCGACCTGATGTTGGCGTTCTACGACCCGGATTCGGCCATGCAGATGGACCCCGAAATCTTTCCGTCGCTGCACCTGGGCCAGACCGAAATGCTGCCGGTGTGTGCCGCTGGCGCCGACGGCAAGCCGATGTTCGACCTCGAAGGCGAAGCCAGCGTGCCGTTGCTGGCCTACAGCGCCGGGGCATTTCTCGGTCGCTCGGTGAACCAGTTGCTGCGCCAGCGGGCGCTGCGTTTCACCACCGTCTATGAGACAGCCATGGCCGACAGCCTCAAGAGCATGGCGCTGGAAGGCCTGGGCATCGCCTGGGTGCCGCAATTGAGCGTGCGCGCCGAACTGGCCCGGGGCGAACTGGTGATCTGCGGCGGTGCGCAATGGCACGTCCCCCTGGAAATCCGCCTGTACCGTTGTGCCCTGGTGCGCAAGGCCAATGTGCGGTTGTTGTGGCGTAAGCTTGAGGGCGGAGTGGCCCAAGGCATCACCGGTTCCTGATGACAACGCCAAACCCCTGTGGGAGCGAGCCTGCTCGCGATGGCGTCGGATCAGCAACATTGATGCAGACTGACCCACCGCTATCGCGAGCAGGCTCGCTCCCACAAGGGGATTTGCGGTGGGATTTCGCTGACTCGCAGGTCAATAAGACCGCTGTTTAACTGCAAATGACAGATGGTCGCGACGGGGGCTGTTTATCTGCTTCATTGCGGTATACTGCGCGGCCTTCGGCCGGTCCAGATCGGCCATTATTCGTACAACAAGCCACGCCGGTTTCCCGCGTGGCTTGTTGTTTTTTGACGCGCCCGCGGGCGCCCAGAGAGAAGAGGCACGACGATGAGTGCACTGGTTGGCGTGATCATGGGCTCCAAGTCCGATTGGTCCACCCTTAGCCACACCGCCGATATGCTGGAAAAGCTCGGCATCCCCTATGAGGTGAAAGTGGTCTCTGCCCACCGCACCCCGGACCTGCTGTTCCAGTACGCCGAAGAAGCCGAGGCCCGTGGCATCGAGGTGATTATCGCCGGTGCCGGTGGCGCGGCTCATCTGCCAGGCATGTGTGCGGCCAAGACCCACCTGCCGGTGCTGGGCGTACCGGTGCAGTCGTCGATGCTCTCGGGTGTCGACTCGTTGTTGTCCATCGTGCAGATGCCGGCCGGCATCCCGGTCGCGACCCTGGCCATCGGCAAGGCCGGCGCGATCAACGCGGCCCTGCTGTCGGCGAGCATCCTGGGCGCCAAGCATCCGCAATTCCATACCGTGTTGAAGAAATTCCGCGCTGAGCAGACAGACAGCGTCCTGGACAATCCAGACCCGCGCATTGCCTGAGGTGGTTGACGAATGAAGATCGGTGTAATCGGTGGCGGCCAGTTGGGCCGCATGTTGGCCCTGGCGGGTACGCCCCTGGGGATGAACTTCGCTTTCCTGGATCCGGCGCCGGACGCCTGTGCCGCTGCATTGGGCGAGCACCTGCGGGCCGATTACGGCGACCAGGATCACCTGCGCCAACTGGCCGATGAAGTCGATCTGGTGACCTTCGAATTCGAAAGCGTCCCGGCCGAAACCGTTGCTTTCCTGTCCCAGTTCGTTCCGGTCTACCCGAGCGCCGAAGCCTTGCGAATCGCCCGTGATCGCTGGTTCGAAAAGAACATGTTCAAGGACCTGGGCATCCCGACCCCGGCTTTCGCCGACATCCAGTCCCAGGCCGACCTGGAAGCCGCCGTTGCGTCCATCGGCCTGCCGGCCGTGCTCAAGACCCGCACCCTGGGTTATGACGGCAAGGGCCAGAAAGTCCTGCGCAACCCCGAGGACGTGGCCGGCACGTTCGCCGAGCTGGGCAGCGTGGGCTGCCTGCTGGAAGGCTTCGTGCCGTTCACCGGTGAAGTCTCGCTGATCGCCGTACGTGCCCGCGACGGTGAAATCCGTTTCTACCCGCTGGTGCACAACACCCACAAGGACGGCATTCTCAAGCTGTCTGTCGCCAGCACCGACCACCCGCTCCAGGCCCTGGCCGAGGATTACTCCAGCCGGGTGCTCAAGCAGCTCGATTACGTGGGCGTGATGGCATTCGAGTTCTTTGAAATGGATGGCGGCCTCAAGGCCAATGAAATCGCTCCTCGGGTGCACAACTCCGGCCACTGGACCACCGAAGGCGCCGAGTGCAGCCAGTTCGAAAACCACCTGCGGGCGGTAGCCGGGCTACCGCTGGGCTCGACCGCCAAGGTCGGTGAAAGCGCCATGCTCAACTTCATCGGCAAGGTGCCGGACACCGAGAAGGTCCTGGCCATCGCCGATTGCCATCTGCATCACTATGGCAAGGCGTTCAAGGCCGGGCGCAAGGTCGGTCACGCCAACTTGCGCTGCGCTGACCGGGCCACCCTGGCCCAGCAGATTATCAAGGTCGAGACGCTGATCGCCGAGCAATAATCCGCAACATTATTGGAACCATTCGTCGGTCGGATTCTCTCATGGCAAGGTGCCAAAGCCTGACTAGGCTTTGGCATAGCTCCTACTTAAAAGAGGAAATGCCATGGGAATCATCGGAACCATCTTTATCGGCTTGATCGTTGGCCTGCTGGCGCGCTTCCTGAAACCGGGTGATGACAGCATGGGTTGGATCATGACCATCCTGCTCGGTATTGGCGGTTCGTTGGCAGCCACGTATGGCGGCCAGGCCCTGGGTATCTACCAGGCGGGCGAAGCTGCCGGCTTCATCGGTGCCCTGGTGGGCGCGATCATATTGCTGGTGATCTACGGCCTGATCAAAAGAAACTGACTCAGAATGCTGATGGCTCTCTCTGCGAGGCGCGCAGAGAGAGCTAGAATGCCCGGCGTTTCACTGACTCTTTCCATTGCCGAGCCTTTTCATGCGCCGTCTAGTGTTGACCCTTCTACTATTGGGCAGTGGCCTTGCCCATGCCGCCGAACTGCCGGAAACCGATTGGCTCGAACTGATGCCCAAGTCGGACCAGAAAGCCCTTGAGGCGATGCCGGAGATCGACCACAACTCCCCGGAAGCCAATGGCACCTTCACCCAGAAAGGTGGCCTGAAGCAGAGCAAGGGCTTGCCCGCGGTGATGTATTCGACCAAGACCGTGGCGTCGATGAATGACAAACACATTCGCATCGGCGGTTATCCGGTGCCGTTGGAAACCGATGCCAAGGGCCACAGCACGCTGTTCTTCCTGGTGCCTTACCCCGGCGCCTGCATCCATGTCCCGCCACCGCCGCCCAACCAGTTGGTGCTGGTGCGTTATCCCAAGGGCCTGAAGCTGGATGACATCTACACGCCGTTGTGGGTGACCGGCACGCTGAAGATCGAAAAGGTCGACAACGACCTGGCGAGCGCGGCGTATGCGCTGGATGCGGAGAAGGTGAGGGTGGTGCAGGAGGCGGATCTATAGCGCTTAGATCGACCTGACACAGATCCCCTTGGAGCGAGCCTGCTCGCGATTTCGGACTGTCAGCCACCATTATCCTGGCTGACCCACCGCTATCGCGAGCAGGCTCGCTCCCACAGTGTTTTTGTGGTGTCGGTTAGAGCGGCTTGCTGCCGATGCTTACGCCCAGGGTATGACTGCCATCAGGCAGCAGCGTCACCACGTCATCCATCACATTCGCCGTCTCGATGCACAGCATGCGCTGCCAGCCGTCGTCGGCCATATCGCTGAAGGCCTTGGCCCGTTCGATCCAGGGGTTCCAGATGACGGCCGAGCGTGAGCCGCTGCTGGTCAGTTCGATCCGTCGCGACCAATGCGGGTCGACGATGCTCAGTGTCGGCGGAGTGTCGAGGTAGATGCGGTCGGTCTCGCCGGTAAAGTGCAGGTCGCCGGCCTGGGTGACGGTTTTCCAGTCGTCCAGGGTTTCGATATAGCTCAAGCCGTCTACGCCTTCGACGTGTACGTTGCGCACGTCGCTGACTGCGAAGTAACTGTGCAGCGCCTGGCTGAGGCTGACGGTTTCGCTGCCGCGGTTATGGCTGGTGAGGCTGATATGCAGTTGTGCGTCCATCACGATGGTCAGCGTCAGGTCCACCTGATGGGGCCAGCCGGCGAGGCCGTTCTCGGGGTAGGGCAGCACGAACTCCACCTTCAGGCGTTCGCCCTCGGCTTCGATGCCCTGCAATTGCCAATCCATTGCGCGCACCAGGCCGTGGGCCGTGGCCGGTTCGTTGCTCACGCGCATGGCCTGGACGCTGTCGGGGTTGCGGGTCAGGTTGCCGAACCAGGGCCAGCACACCGGCACGCCGGCGCGGATGCTTTTGGCGGCCTTGAAAGTCGCCTGGTCATTGAGCCAGATCAGCGGCGGTTGGCCGTCCACTTGATAGCTGAGGACATGTGCGCCTTGCTGGGCCACCAGCAACTCGGCCTGGCCGTGGCGAATGCGCCATCCATTGAGTTCATCCAGTTTGACGGCTTCGACATTGGGCGTAGGCATGCTGCTAATCTCGCTCGGGAACAGGAACTGCAATGGACCGTGAAACGGCCACCATGTTTAGGCTATGTACGAAATCGCTTGAAACTTGATTATGCGGCGTTAAAAACCGGCTCGGAATGCTCGACAACCAGTCAAGTCGAGCGCGACCCCGGCCGTTCCTCGCCGATTTTTGCCTTGCCTAACCTGCGTTTCAAACAATTTCGTACACAGCCTAACGGGCGCGGGGTGGAACCGAACGGGTACGGCCACTGCCATCGATGGCGACGAACACGAACACCGCTTCGGTCACCTTGCGCCATTCGCTGGACAGCGGATCGTCGCTCCAGACCTCGACCATCATCTGGATCGAGCTGCGACCGATTTCCAGCGTCTGGGTGTAGAAGGACAGCTGTGCACCCACCGCCACCGGCACCAGGAACGCCATGCGATCGATCGCCACGGTCGCCACGCGCCCGCCGGCCACCCGACTGGCCATGGCCGTGCCGGCCAGGTCCATCTGGGACACCAGCCAGCCGCCGAAAATATCGCCGAAACCGTTGGTGTCGCGGGGAAGGGCGGTGATTTGCAGCGCCAGGTCGCCTTGCGGGATTGGATCTTCTTGTTCGAGCTCTATCATGCCGGGGGTGCCTCTGACCCGTAACTCTGTCGTGTACTTCAGGTGAATAGCCGTCTTTGTAAAAAACGATTCAGCCCGAACCTGCGTTCGTCACGTTTTTCGTAAAGGCGTGCCAAAGGGATACTCTGCGAAACCGGCTGGTTCTTCATGACGCCCCCAACGACGTTTTCGCACAGCAACCCCTTACAGAGTGTCGCAAGCCTGGGAGTATATCGGGCGATAGGCGTCGAGACGACCACCCGGTTCCGATTTCGACTATCAATAATGCACCTCTATGTGCTTTTTCGAACAATTTGCTATCGTGCCGAACCGCTCCAGCCCGTATTGACGGGTTGCAGAACCGACTATAAGAGAAGCCCCCGCCATGACCACTGCGCCTTCGAGCACGGCAAGCCCCGCGCAACCCGCCCGTCCGCTGACACGCAACGACTACAAGACCCTCTCGCTTTCCGCTCTCGGCGGTGCGCTGGAGTTCTACGATTTCATCATTTTCGTGTTTTTTGCCACCGTGGTCGGCAAATTGTTCTTTCCCGCCGAAATGCCCGAGTGGCTGCGCCTGATGCAAACGTTCGGCATTTTTGCCGCCGGTTACCTGGCGAGGCCGCTGGGCGGAATCATCATGGCGCACTTCGGCGACCTGCTGGGGCGCAAGAAGATGTTCACGCTGAGCATCTTCATGATGGCCGTGCCCACCCTGATCATGGGCCTGCTGCCCACTTATGCGCAGATCGGCATGTGGGCGCCGATCCTGCTGCTGTTGATGCGGGTGATCCAGGGGGCTGCCATCGGCGGTGAAGTGCCGGGTGCCTGGGTATTCGTTTCCGAACACGTTCCGCCGCGCCATATCGGCTATGCCTGCGGTACCCTCACTTCCGGCCTGACGGCGGGGATCCTGCTGGGGTCGCTGGTCGCCACGGCCATCAACAGTCTTTATTCCCCTGTGGAGGTGGCCGATTACGCCTGGCGCATTCCGTTCCTGTTGGGCGGTGTGTTCGGCCTCTTCTCGGTGTACCTGCGCCAGTGGTTGCACGAAACCCCGGTGTTCGCCGAACTGCAACTGCGCAAGGCCCTGGCTGAAGAAGTGCCGTTGCGCGCAGTGCTGCGTGACCATCGCGGGGCCATCGTCCTTTCGATGCTGCTGACTTGGTTGTTGTCCGCCGCCATCGTGGTGTTGATCCTGATGACCCCGACCGTTCTGCAGACGGTTTACCACTTCGCACCGACCACCGCATTGCAATCCAACAGCGTGGCGATTGTGCTGCTGAGCGTAGGCTGCATCCTGGCCGGCGCCCTGGCGGATCGCTTCGGTGCGGGCCGCGTCTTCGTGTTCGGCAGCGCCGCGCTGCTGGCCAGCTCCTGGACCTTCTACCACAGTCTGGCCGACCATCCCGACTGGCTATTCCCCCTGTATGCCCTGACCGGCCTGCTGGTGGGTACCATCGGCGCGGTCCCGTACGTCATGGTCAAGGCCTTTCCGCCGGTCGTGCGATTCAGCGGCCTGTCGTTTTCCTACAACGTCGCTTACGCGATCTTTGGCGGCCTGACGCCGATGATTGTCAGCCTGTTGCTCAAGGAAAGCCCGATGGGGCCGGCGTATTACGTGGCGGCGCTGTGTGGGATGGGGATTGTGGTGGGGGCGTATCTCTGGAGGAAGGGGCGCTGACGAACCGGAGGGGATTGCGGCCTCTGTGGCGAGGGGATTTATCCCCGATGGGCTGCGAAGCGGCCCTGAAGTCAGCGCCTTGGTATATCAGACAGACTCCAAACAGCAATGGGGGGCTGCTACGCAGCCCAACGGGGATAAATCCCCTCGCCACAAGAATCATTCTGCAAACCTCAATACTGGCCTTTCATCCAATTGTCATATTTCAGCCATAGAGTGTTCACACGGCTTACCGATACTTGGCCGACTTAACACACCCTATCTGCTAGGAGTAAGGCATGAAACTGAAGCGTTTGATGGCGGCAATGACGTTTGTCGCTGCTGGCGTTGCGACTGCCAACGCGGTTGCCGCTGTTGACCCTGCGATCCCGAGCTACACCAAGACCACTGGTGTGTCGGGCAACCTCTCCAGCGTCGGCTCCGATACCCTGGCCAACCTGATGACCTTGTGGGCCGAGAACTACAAGAAAGAATACCCGAACGTAAACATTCAGATCCAAGCCGCCGGTTCCTCCACCGCGCCGCCCGCACTCACCGAAGGCACCGCCAACCTGGGCCCGATGAGCCGCAAGATGAAGGACAACGAACTGCAGGCCTTCGAGCAGAAATACGGCTACAAGCCAACCGCTATTCCGGTGGCCGTGGACGCCCTGGCGGTATTCGTGCACAAGGACAACCCGATCAAGCACCTGACCATGGCTCAGGTCGATGCCATCTTCTCGTCCACCCGCCTGTGCGGTGCCAAGGCTGACGTCAAGACCTGGGGCGACCTGGGCGTGACCGGTGACTTGGCCAACAAGCCGATCCAGTTGTTCGGCCGTAACTCGGTATCCGGCACCTATGGCTACTTCAAGGAAGAAGCCCTGTGCAAAGGCGACTACAAGCCAAACGTCAACGAACAGCCTGGCTCGGCTTCGGTTGTGCAATCGATCAGCAGCTCGCTTAACGGCGTCGGCTACTCGGGTATCGGCTACAAGACCGCCAGCGTGAAAACCGTCGCCCTGGCCAAGAAAGAAGGTGGCGAGTTCATCGAGGACACCGAAGAAAACGCCCTGAACGGCAAATACCCGCTGTCGCGTTTCCTCTACGTCTACGTCAACAAGGCACCGAACAAGCCTCTGGCTCCGCTGGAAGCCGAGTTCGTGAAGCTGATCCTGTCCAAGCAAGGCCAGGAAGTCGTGGTCAAGGACGGTTACATCCCGGTTCCTGCCAAGGTTGCCGCCAAGGCACTGGCTGACCTGGGTCTGTCGGAAGGCGGCAACGTCGCCAAGAAGTAACACCTGAGCCCGGGCCAGTGCCCGAACTGCTGTGGGGGCAGGGTTGGCCCCCACAGTCCAAATTCCTCTCCGCTGCCGGTACCCACGGGCGGCGGATTTGTTGCGTCACTGCATTGTCATCTTTCTGTCATACAGGATCGCTAGGGTGTGCGCATGAATGATCTGGCCAATTCCACAATGACTACGACTTCCCCTCCCAAGCGCATTGATTTCAATACGCCTGAGCTTCAACGCAAGCGCCATCTCCGTGCGCTCAAGGATCGCCTGACCCGCTGGTACGTTCTGGTCGGTGGTCTCGCCGTCCTGGCGGCCATTACGTTGATCTTCTTCTTCCTTGGTTACGTGGTGATGCCGCTGTTCCAGGGCGCGGAGCTGACTTCCAGGGATTCGATCACCCCGGCCTGGATGCAAGACGCCGGCAAGCCGCTGATGATCTCCATCGAAGAGCAGAACCAGGTCGCCATGCGGGTATCCGACAAGGGCCAGGCACTGTTCTACAACATCGACAGCGGTGCGGAGCTGCGCCGCGTCGACCTGCCGCTTCCGGCCGGTGCCAGCGTGACGTCCATTGGTGAAGACCAGCCCGGCAGCCCGCTGGTGGCGATCGGCCTGTCCAATGGCCAGGCCCTGGTGTTCCGTCATACCTATAAGGTCAGCTACCCGGACGGCAAGAAAACCATCACCCCCGCCGTTGAGTACCCCTATGGCGAAACGCCGATCGCGTTGAACGAGCAGGGCGCGCCCCTGGAGCATGTCAGCCTCAACGCCACCGATTCGACGCTGCTGATCGCCGGTTCCAGCGGCGCACAGTTGCATGTGTTGTCGGTCACCAGTGAAGAAAACATGATGACCGGTGAAGTCACCAGCGAGCAGACCCGCATCGAGCTGCCGCAGATGACCGAACCGGTGAAAAACATCTTCGTCGACCCGCGCCAGCAGTGGCTGTACGTGGTCAACGGCCGGGCCCAGGCCGACGTGTTCAGCCTGCGGGACAAGAGCCTCAACGGTCGATACAAACTGCTGGAAAACGCCGACGTCCAGATCACCGCCGCCACCCAACTGGTGGGCGGGATCTCGCTGATCGTGGGTGACTCCAAGGGTGGCCTGTCCCAGTGGTTCATGGCACGCGATGCGGATGGCGAACAGCGCCTGAAGCAGATCCGCTCCTTCCAGATGGGCACCACGCCCATCGTCGAAATCACGGCCGAGGAACGCCGCAAGGGCTTCGTCGCTCTCGACGCCGCGGGCAAGCTCGGCGTGTTCCACAGCACTGCCCACCGCACCCTGCTGGTGGATCAGGTAGTGGACGGACAAGGCGTGTTCGGCATGTCGCCACGGGCCAACCGGCTGATCGTGGAGCAGGGCGGCAAGCTGCAACCGTTGACGCTGGATAACCCGCACCCGGAAGTGTCCTGGAGCGCGCTGTGGAGCAAGGTCTGGTACGAGAACTACGACGAGCCCAAATACGTCTGGCAATCGACCGCCGCCAACACCGACTTCGAGCCCAAGCTGAGCCTTTCGCCGCTGACCTTCGGTACGCTCAAGGCCGCGTTCTACGCGATGCTGCTGGCCGCGCCGCTGGCCGTTGCCGCCGCGATCTACACCGCTTACTTCATGGCCCCGGGTATGCGCCGCAAGGTCAAACCGGTGATCGAGTTGATGGAGGCGATGCCAACGGTGATCCTCGGCTTCTTCGCCGGCCTGTTCCTGGCGCCGTACGTCGAAGGGCATCTGCCGGGTATCTTCAGTCTGCTGATGTTGCTGCCCATCGGCATCCTGGTGGCCGGCTTCACCTTCAGCCGCCTGCCTGAGTCGATTCGCCTGAAAGTGCCGGACGGCTGGGAAAGTGCGCTGCTGATCCCGGTGATCATCTTCGTGGGCTGGCTCTCGCTGTACATGAGTCCGTACATGGAAGCCTGGTTCTTCGGCGGCGACATGCGCATGTGGATCTCCCATGACCTGGGCATCACCTACGACCAGCGCAACGCCCTCGTGGTCGGCCTGGCGATGGGCTTTGCAGTCATCCCGAACATCTACTCCATTGCCGAAGACGCCGTGTTCAGTGTCCCCCGTGGCCTGACCCTGGGCTCCCTGGCCCTGGGTGCCACCCCGTGGCAGACCATGACCCGCGTGGTGATCCTCACCGCCAGCCCGGGCATTTTCTCGGCGCTGATGATCGGCATGGGCCGTGCGGTGGGCGAGACCATGATCGTGCTGATGGCCACCGGCAACACGCCGGTCATGGAAATGAACCTGTTCGAAGGCCTGCGCACCCTGGCGGCCAACGTGGCGGTGGAAATGCCCGAGTCGGAAGTCGGCGGCAGCCATTACCGCGTGCTGTTCCTGTCGGCGCTGGTGCTGCTGTTGTTCACCTTCATCATGAACACCCTCGCCGAGCTGATCCGTCAGCGTCTGCGCAAGAAATATTCGTCGCTTTAAGAAAGGTAGAAGTCTGTGAAACAGCACTCCCTGAAAGGATGGTTCAAGAGCGGCGCCCCCGGCGTCTGGATCAGCGGTGGCGCGGTGTCCATCGCGGTCATCATGACCATTGGCCTGCTGGCAGTGATTGCCGTGCGCGGCCTGGGTCATTTCTGGCCGGCGGACCTGATCCACGCCAGCTACAACGTGCCGGGCATGCCCGCGCACCTGGTGGTCGGCGAAGTGGTGCAGAAAGAAGAAGTGCCCCGTGAGCGTCTGAAAAGCGCGGGCTTGCCGGTGCCTGATGAGGGCCCCGAGTTCATGACCCGTGAGCTGATCAAGGTGGGCAACCGGGACTTGAACGGCACTGACTTCACCTGGATCGTCGGCGACTGGCTGACCAACCAGACCACACCGCCGGAGCTGATGGCGCTTGAGCGCCGTGAGTGGGGTAACTTCTATGGTTACCTGGTCAACGTCAAGGAACAAGGCAAGGTCGTGGCCGAAGGCGAAGCCGCCTGGCCGCAGTTGCAGGCGCGCATTGCGCGGGTCAATCAGCTCGCCGCCGAGCTCAAGACCCTGGAAAAAACCGACATTGGTGCAATCAACGCCGGTTTGGAGCGCATCCGTCTGCATGGTCGCAAACTGGAGCTGGACGGCAAGCTCGACGCCGCCGCCCAGGCTGACCTCGCCAGTGAGCGCGCCGAGCTTGACGCACGGTACAAGGAAATCGAAACGCGCCTGGCCGACCTGCACGCGCAGTTCAACCGCGACAGCCTGACGGCCCGTGATGCCAACGGCAAGGAAGTGGAGATCGAGATCGGCAAGGTGGTGCATGCCTTCCAGCCGAACGCCATGGGCACCTTTACCAAGCTGGGTTTCTATTTCAGCAAGGTCTGGGAATTCCTCAGCGATGACCCGCGTGAAGCCAACACCGAAGGCGGGATCTTTCCGGCGATCTTCGGTACGGTGATGATGACCCTGATCATGGCGATGATCGTGACCCCGTTCGGCGTCCTGGCGGCGGTTTACCTGCGCGAATACGCCCGTCAGGGCCCGATGACCCGCCTGATCCGCATCGCGGTGAACAACCTGGCCGGTGTACCGGCCATCGTCTACGGCGTGTTCGGCCTGGGCTTCTTCGTCTACGTGCTGGGTGGCTCGGTCGACCGTCTGTTCTTCCCGGAAGCCCTGCCGGCGCCGACCTTCGGTACCCCAGGCCTGCTCTGGGCGTCCCTGACCCTGGCGCTGCTGGCTGTGCCGGTGGTGATCGTCGCCACCGAAGAAGGCTTGGCGCGGATCCCGCGGACCGTGCGCGAAGGCTCCCTGGCCCTCGGTGCGACCAAGGCCGAGACCTTGTGGAAGATCGTGCTGCCGATGGCAAGCCCGGCGATGATGACCGGCATGATCCTCGCCGTCGCCCGTGCCGCCGGTGAAGTGGCACCGTTGATGCTGGTGGGTGTGGTGAAACTGGCGCCGTCGCTGCCGCTGGATGGCAACTACCCCTACGTTCACCTGGACCAGAAAATCATGCACCTGGGCTTCCATATCTATGACGTCGGTTTCCAGAGCCCGAACGTCGAGGCGGCGCGGCCATTGGTCTATGCCACGGCGCTGTTGCTGGTGCTGGTGATTGCCATATTGAACCTCTCGGCGGTGTGGATCCGTAACCACCTGCGAGAAAAATACAAAGCACTGGATAGCTGAGTCCTTAGCTACAAGCGGCAAGCTTCAAGCTACAAGCCGCTTTTGCTCAAACTTGCAGCTTGCAGCTCGAAGCTTGCAGCTACGAACGGAGTGAGACCATGCAACACGAAGCACATACACACGGCATCAACATGTCGGCCCTGGGCCGCGACAAGCAGAGCCTGAACCTGGCCGAAGAAACCGTTGCCATCGAAGTACCCGGCCTGAATCTGTTCTATGGTCAAAAGCAGGCGCTGTACGACGTCAGCCTGAACATCCCGAAACAACGCGTGACCGCGTTCATCGGCCCGTCGGGCTGCGGCAAGTCCACCTTGCTGCGCACCTTCAACCGCATGAACGACCTGGTGGACGGTTGCCGCGTCGAAGGCGAGATCAACCTCTACGGCAACAATATCTATCGCAAGGGCGAGGACGTGGCCGAGCTGCGTCGTCGCGTGGGCATGGTGTTCCAGAAGCCCAACCCGTTCCCGAAAACCATTTACGAGAACGTGGTCTACGGCCTGCGCATCCAGGGCATCAACAAGAAGCGCATTCTCGACGAGGCCGTGGAATGGGCCCTCAAGGGCGCCGCATTGTGGGACGAGGTCAAGGACCGCCTGCATGACTCGGCCCTGGGCCTGTCCGGTGGTCAGCAGCAACGCCTGGTGATTGCCCGTACCATCGCCGTGGAACCGGAAGTCCTGCTGCTCGACGAACCTTGCTCGGCCCTGGACCCGATCTCGACGCTGAAGGTCGAAGAGCTGATCTACGAGCTCAAGTCCAAGTTCACCATCGTCATCGTGACCCACAACATGCAGCAGGCGGCACGGGTCTCCGACTACACCGCGTTCATGTACATGGGCAAACTGGTGGAATTCGGCGACACCGATACGCTGTTCACCAATCCGGCCAAGAAGCAGACCGAAGACTACATCACGGGCCGCTATGGCTAGCGGCAGCGGCGAGCCGCAAGCTTCAAGCGGCAAGTCAAAGCGGTCCGAGTCACGACACACATCAGCTTGCAGCTTGAAGCTTGCAGCTCACAGCTTTTGCGGAGCAAAACCATGATTTCGAAGGAAGGCCTTACTCACCACATTTCCGCCCAGTTCAACGCCGAGCTGGAAGAAGTGCGTAGCCATCTGCTGGCCATGGGCGGGCTGGTGGAAAAGCAGGTCAACGACGCAGTGACCGCGCTGATCGAGGCCGATTCCGGCCTGGCTCAGCAGGTTCGCGAGATCGACGATCAGATCAATCAGATGGAGCGCAACATCGACGAGGAGTGCCTGCGCATTCTGGCCCGTCGCCAACCAGCGGCTTCCGACCTGCGCCTGATCATCAGCATCTCCAAATCGGTGATCGATCTCGAGCGGATCGGCGACGAAGCCACCAAGATCGCCCGTCGCGCCATCCAGTTATGCGAAGAAGGCGAAGCGCCGCGCGGTTACGTCGAGGTTCGTCACATTGGTGACCAGGTGCGCAACATGGTACGTGACGCCCTGGACGCCTTCGCCCGCTTCGACGCCGACCTGGCCTTGTCGGTGGCGCAGTACGACAAGATCATCGACCGTGAATACAAGACAGCGCTTCGTGAGCTGGCGACCTACATGATGGAAGACCCGCGTTCGATCTCCCGGGTGCTGAGCATCATCTGGGTGCTGCGCTCCCTGGAGCGTATTGGCGATCATGCGCGCAACATCTCCGAACTTGTGATCTATCTCGTGCGTGGCACCGATGTGCGGCACATGGGGCTCAAGCGCATGAAGGAAGAAGTTGAGGGCACCCCGTCCGAAACCGCTAATGTTCCGGGTGAATCTGACGATAAGTAAGATTGCCCAAGAAAAGCGCCCGGCCTTCTGGTCGGGCTTTTTTTTGCAGGCCTTTTTAATCGAAAGCAGCACCCCGCGAACGAAAAGTCCCGGCGTGACTGACGGTTTTTGGCAATATGCCATCAGTAAAAGCGGTATGCTTGCCGGGATTTTTTAGAGGTGTATCTGGATGAGTAAGGTCAGTGTGTTGGTCGTGGACGATGCTTCGTTCATTCGTGACCTGGTGAAGAAGTGCCTGCGCAACTACTTCCCGGGCGTGCGCATCGAAGACGCGGTGAACGGCAAGAAAGCCCAGGCACTGCTGGCTCGCGAGGCGTTCGACCTGGTGCTGTGCGATTGGGAGATGCCGGAAATGTCCGGCCTGGAACTGCTGACCTGGTGCCGTCAGCAGGACAACCTCAAGGGCATGCCGTTCGTGATGGTCACCAGCCGTGGCGACAAGGAGAACGTGGTCCAGGCGATCCAGGCCGGCGTTTCCGGCTACGTCAGCAAGCCCTTCACCAACGAACAACTGCTGACCAAGGTCAAGCAGGCCCTGCACAAGGTCGGCAAGCTCGACACCTTGATGAACAGCGCCCCGACCAAGATGAATTCGGCGTTTGCCAATGACTCCCTCAACGCCCTGACGGGTGGCAAAGCCGCTCCGGTGGCCGCAGCCGCGCCTGCACCAGCCGCCAGACCAGCCGCAGCCCCTACCGCCGCCCCAGCCGCAGCGGCCGCGGCCGCTCCGGCCCGTGGCTTGCTCAACAGCCCGCCCGTCAAGGCGCCCGCCGCCTCAGCGCCGGCCGGCAACCGCGGCCAGGGCCAGTTGCGCCTGTCCAGCGGCACCCAGCAATGCGTGATCAAGGCCCTGAGCCTCAAGGAAGCGCTGCTGGTGGTCAAACGCACCGACACCCTGCCGCAAGTGCTTGAAAGCTCCGTGCTGGACATGGAGCAGGGCGACAACGCCGAAACCGCACGCCTCAACGGCTACCTGCACGCCATCGTCGCCCACGAGCAGACCCCCGACAGCGAATGGCTGCAACTGACTTTCCGCTTCGTCGACAAAGACCCGCAGAAACTCGACTACATCTCCCGCCTGATCGCTCGCGGCACGGCGCAGAAGCACTTCGTACCGGGCGCCTGATTCTGTAGCGCCCTTGGGTCCGTCTTCGCGAGCAAGCCCGCTCCCACATTCGATCTTGCAAACGCTGAAGATCCTGTGTGGGAGCGGGCTTGCTCGCGAAGGGGCCAGCGGATTGAGCGCCAATACCTTGCCGATTTGAAACATCCGTCGAATACGCTGGTCCATCCCAGCTGCTAGGCTGCTGTGCAGGCCTTCATTTTTCGACAGAATCCTTACCCATGCTCGTGCCCTTGTTGTTCGCCTGTGGTCTTGTCCTGGCCTCCACCTCAGCCGTGGGCATGACAATCTACAAGTCCACCGATGCCAATGGCGTTGTTTCCTATAGCGACCGCCCCAGCAAGGGGGCCCAGGTCTTCGTGTTCCGTGATCGCATGGTCGAGCATCTGGAGCGCCAGGTGTTTCTCGATATCAAGAAGCAGAAAGGCGCCGATGCGGTGTTCGTGCGCAACGACTTGTACGCGCCGGTGGAGATCGAGTTGAGTTTCACCGGGTTGAGCAATGTGAGCGGGGCGCCGAGCCGGCCGATTCGGCGGGTCCTGCCGGCGCGCAGCAACCTGCGCCTGGCGCTGCTCACGGCCTCGCAGCCCGGAAAGCCGCTGGTGTATACCCCCAGGTTCGAGTATTCCCTGGGCGACCCCGCCGGTACGGCGCAAGCCTACCGCTATCCGTTACCGTGGCGTGGCGGGCCGTTTCGCCTGAGCCAGGGCGCCAACGGTCAGTACAGCCATTACGGCCCCAAAAGCCGCTACGCAATGGACATCGCCATGCCCGAAGGCACGCCGATCATCGCGGCGCGGGGCGGTGTGGTGATCAAGACGGAAAACCAGCAGACCGGCCGAGGCGACGACCCCTCGGGCAACTTCGTGCGGATACTGCACGACGACGGGACCATGGGCGTGTACCTGCACCTGCAGAAAGGCTCGGTGAGCGTACGGGAAGGCCAACGGGTGGTGGTAGGCACGCCGCTGGCGTTGTCGGGCAATACCGGCAACAGCACCGGCCCTCACCTGCACTTCGTGGTGCAGCGCAATACCGGGTTGGGGCTGGTGTCGATTCCCTACCAGTTCGATCAGCCGGTAGGGGAGTTGCCCAACTTTGCGGTGGGCAAGCAGTAGACCCTGGCTTAAGCGGTAGGGCTTTTGTGGCAAGGGGATTTATCCCCGCTGGGTTGCGCAGCAACCCCAACAAAGCTGGACACATACACCTGACACCGAGGCGGCTGGCTTTGGGGCTGCTTCGCAGCCCAGCGGGAATAAATCCCCTCGCCACAGGGACTGCGCATTTCAGCCTGCTCGAAGGCCGCGCCACCGACCTTGAGCCAACGACTCAATCGACCATCAACACCTTCGCCAGGATGATCTTCGGTCCTTTCATCTTCTTGATGATGATCCGCAGGCCTTCCACCTCCAGCACTTCTTCCTCTTCCGGCACCCGATTAAGGGTTTCGTAGACCAACCCCGCCAATGTCTCGGCCTCGATATGGTCCAGGTCAATCCCCAACAGGCGCTCGACCTTGAACAGCGGCGTGTCGCCGCGTACCAGCAACTTGCCCGGCTGATAGGCCAGGATGCCGCGCTCGGCCTTGCGGTGCTCGTCCTGGATATCGCCCACCAGCACTTCCAGCACGTCTTCCATGGTCAGGTAGCCGATGATGTTGCCGTCGGCTTCCTCCACCACGGCGAAGTGCGACCCCCCCTTGCGGAACTGCTCCAGCAATTGCGACAGCGGCATGTGCCGCGACACGCGCTCCAGGGGCCGGGTCAGCTCGGCCAGGTTGAACGACTCGGGAATGTGGTCCAGGGCCGCCAGTTCCAGCAGCAGATCCTTGATGTGCAGCAGGCCGACGAATTCCTGGCGCTCGCTGTCGTACACCGGGTAGCGGCTGAATTTGTGACGGCGGAACATCGCCAGGATTTCCTTGAGTGGCGCGTTGAATTCCAGCGTCACCAGGTCTTCGCGGGAGTTGGCCCAATCCACCACTTCCAGCTCGCCCATTTCCACGGCCGAGGCCAGCACGCGCATGCCTTGGTCGCTCGGATCCTGGCCCCGGCTGGAGTGCAGGATCAGCTTCAGTTCTTCACGGCTGTAATGGTGCTCGTGATGAGGGCCGGGCTCGCCCTGGCCGGCGATGCGCAGGATGGCGTTGGCGCTGGCGTTGAGCAGGTAGATCGCCGGGTACATCAGCCAGTAGAACAGATACAGCGGCACCGCCGTCCACAGCGACAACAGCTCGGGTTTGCGGATGGCCCAGGATTTGGGCGCCAGCTCACCGACCACGATGTGCAGGTAGGAAATGATGAAGAACGCGGTAAAGAACGAAACGGCTTTGATCACTTCCGGCGACTGGACGCCGACCGCGCCCAGCAGCGGCTCGAGGATATGGGCGAACGCCGGTTCACCCACCCAGCCCAGGCCCAGGGAGGCGAGGGTGATGCCCAATTGGCAAGCAGACAGGTAAGCGTCGAGCTGGCTATGGACGGTGCGCAGGATATGCCCGCGCCAGCCGTTCTGATCGGCGATGGCTTCGACCCGGGTCGAACGCAGCTTGACCATGGCGAACTCCGCCGCAACGAAAAAACCGTTGAGCAGGACCAGGACAAAAGCAAAAAGAATCATGCCGAATTCGGCGAAGAGTGTGACGAGGGACAAGCCAGGGGAAGGGTCCATGATGGGGTTTTGCGGGTTCCATGTGTGCTTAAGGGGTGAAAACAGAGTGCCTGGAAAAGCAGGCGCGAGTCAGCCAATGTAGCGGCTGACTCGGCGATTGCCTAGGGGGGGGCTCAATCGGCGGGGCTGGCGAGCCGCGCACGCACCACCTGCGCCGGTGCGAAATGGCAGGTGAATGTGCTGCCATGGCCGGGCACGCTGCTGATTTCCATGCGTGCGCGATGACGCAACAGCACGTGTTTGACGATGGCCAGACCCAGTCCCGTGCCGCCGGTATTGGAGTTGCGGCTGGAGTCGACGCGGTAGAAGCGTTCGGTCAGGCGCGGCAGGTGTTTGCTGTCGATGCCGATGCCCGAATCCTGCACGCTCAGGTGCGCGCCCTGCACGTCACCCCACCAGCGGATGTGGATCCGGCCTTGCTCCGGCGTGTATTTCACCGCGTTGAACACCAGGTTGGAAAACGCGCTGCGCAGTTCTGCCTCGCTGCCCTTGAGCTGGACTGTCGGGTCGGCTTCCAGGGTGATGGTCTGTTGCTTGGGACCGGATAACTCCCGGGCATCTTCGCTGATGATTTGCAGCAGATCGTCGATGGCCACTGGCTGGTTGTCCGACGGATAATCGGTCGCCTCCAGCTTTGCCAGCAACAGCAAGTCATTGAGCAGTGTCTGCATGCGCCCGCCTTGCTGCTGCATCTGTTGCAGGGCGCGGCTCCAGCGCGGGTTCACTTCCTCGACGTTGTCGAGCAGGGTTTCCAGGTAACCGCAGATCACCGTCAACGGCGTGCGCAGTTCGTGGGATACGTTGGCAATGAAGTCCTTGCGCATCTGTTCCAGTTGATGGATGCGCGTCACGTCCCGCACCAGCATCAGGTGCTCGTTGTTGCCGTAGCGGGTGATGTACAGCTGGATGCGCAGCCGGTCATTGGTGGGCGACGGAATCTCCAGCGGCTCGGCGTAATTGTCCTGCTCGAAGTATTCCTTGAAGCGTGGGTGGCGTACCAGGTTGGTCACTGGCTGTCCGCTGTCCTGAGGGGTTTTGAGGCCCAGCAGGGTTTCGGCAGCGCGGTTCCACCACTCCAGATTGCCCTCGCTGTCGAGCATGATCACCGCGTCTTTCAGCGCGGCGGTGGACTCCTGGACACGGTCGATCACCGCTTGCAAGCGGCCGCGAACGCGTTGGTCGCGTCGTTGCAAGTGATAAATGCTGTCGAAGACCTCGCCCCACAAGCCATAGCCGTCGGGTGGGGCTTCGTCGGGTTGGTGCAGGCGCAGCCATTCATGCAGGCGCAACAGCTGCTTTAAGGTCCAGGCCAGGTAAAGCCCCAGGCCCGCAGCCAGGCTCCAGCCGTAATAACCGCTGATCAGGCCGATCACCAGACAGCCGGTCACCAGCAACAACATGTGGCGAATCAGGGTGCCATGCCAGTTTTGATTCACGGGGCTTCCTTTGGAAGCAGCTGAAAGCTGCAAGCTTCAAGCTGCAAGTTTGAAGCGGGTCGGTAGTGGCTTTTGCTTGCAGCTTTGTCGCTTGAAGCTCGCAGCTGCTTTTCTCATGCCTTCGTCGAAAAACGATAACCGGTGCCGCGCACGGTTTGTACCAGATTCTCGTAGGCGTCGCCGAGGGCCTTGCGCAGGCGGCGGATGTGCACATCCACGGTCCGTTCCTCGACATAGACGTTGCCGCCCCAGACTTGATCCAGCAATTGCCCGCGCGTGTAGGCGCGCTCCTGGTGGGTCATGAAGAACTGCAGCAGGCGGTATTCGGTAGGGCCCATCTCGGCGGGCTTGCCGTCGATGGTCACCCGATGGCTGATCGGGTCAAGCAGCAGCCCGCCGACTTCGATCGGCGCTTCGCCATCGGTTGGGCCTGCGCGACGCAGCACGGCCTTCAGGCGCGCCACCAGCTCCCGTGGGGAGAAGGGTTTGGTGATGTAGTCGTCGGCGCCGACTTCCAGACCCTGGATCTTGTTGTCCTCTTCGCCCTTGGCGGTGAGCATGATGATCGGGATGTCACCCGTCAGCTCGTCGCGCTTGAGGCGTCGCGCCAGCTCGATGCCGGACGTGCCGGGCAGCATCCAGTCCAGCAGGATCAGGTCGGGCTTGCGGTCGATGATGATCGCGTGGGCCTGTTGAGAGTTTTCTGCTTCCATGCAGTCATAGCCGGCCATCTCCAACGCAACGGCGATCATCTCGCGGATGGGCGCCTCGTCGTCGACGATCAGAATGCTCCTGCCAACCATGGGGTAATCCTCTTGTCATTTAACTGTCTTGCGCCGCATTAGATAACGGAATTATTGCAGTCGTGTGACAGATATTCCGCCTCCCGGCAGCGAAACGGATCCTGGACTAAGCTTTTCAGTCCGAATCCTGACAACCACAAAAGAAGGTTTCCATGACTTACTTCACCCAAACCACCAAGGCGCTGGCGCTCATGGCTGCCCTTGCGTTGCCGGCGATGGCGTATGCGGCTGAGCCGGCGATGGTCGATGAAAAGAACAAGATGCTGACGGACCACCAGAGCATGACGTTGTATACGTTTGCCAAGGATGCGGACGGCAAATCGATGTGCAATGGCCAATGCGCGACCAACTGGCCACCGCTCATGGCCAAAGACACCGACAAACCCATGGGCGAATGGACCGTGATCAAGCGAGACGATGGCTCGATGCAATGGGCTTACGATGGCAAGCCTCTGTACACCTTCATCAAGGACAAGGCGCCTGGAGACAAGACCGGGGATGGCCTGATGGATGGCGCCTGGAAGGTCGCCAAGCCCGATTGACAGGCCTGGCGAAGATCATTGTGGCGAGGGGATTCATCCCCGCTGGGCAGCGCAGCGGCCCCAAAGCAGCAAACTCAGTCTGCCTGACACTCCGAGGCGTCTGACTTCAGGGTTGCTGCGCAACCCAGCGGGGATGAATCCCCTCGTCACAAGGCCAGGTTATGGCTGTGAGACCGGCGGGCCTCAGCGCAACGCATAATCCAGCACAATCCCCACGAAAATCGCCAACCCGGCCCAGTGGTTGTGCAAGAACGCCTTGAAGCAGCGCATCCGGTCCTTGCCACGGGTGTACCAGAACTCCCAGGCAAAACACGCGGCGGCGGCCACCAGCCCCAGGTGGAACCAGCCGCCCAGCTGGAATTTCGCTCCGGCCAACAGCAGGCAGCCCAATGCCAGGCCCTGCAACGTCAGGATGATCACCCGGTCGGCATCGCCGAACAGGATCGCGGTGGATTTCACGCCGATCCGCAAGTCATCGTCGCGGTCGGTCATCGCGTAGTAAGTGTCGTAGCCCACCGTCCAGAGCAGATTGGCGATGTACAGCAGCCAGGCGGCCGCCGGCAGGTGGCCGGTTTCGGCGGTGAACGCCATCGGCATGCCCCAGGAGAACGCCGCGCCCAGCACCACTTGCGGGTAATAGGTATAGCGCTTCATGAACGGATAAGTGCAGGCCAGCGCCAGCCCGCCGAGGGACAGCAGGATGGTCGGTGCATTGGTGCACAGCACCAGCAGGAAACTCACGGCCATCAGCACGGCGAAAAACACCAGTGCTTCTTTGGAGCTGATCTTGCCGCTCACCAGCGGGCGTTGTTCGGTGCGCTTGACGTGGCCGTCCACCTTGCGGTCGGCCCAATCGTTAATGACACAACCGCCCGCGCGGGTCAGCACCACGCCGAGGACGAAAATCACGATGTTGGCGAGGGAAGGCGATCCCTCACCGGCAATCCACAGCGCCCACAGGGTCGGCCACAGCAGCAGATAAATGCCAATGGGTTTGTCCATGCGGGTCAGTTGCAGGAAGTCCCAGGCCCGTGGGTTCAGGCGATTCAGGGATTTGAGCAGTTGCAGGTACATCAGCAAGTCTCCGAATAGGCGCGGGCGACGCTCCACAGGCGCGGCAGAAAAATCTCCGCCACCAGCACGCTCAACGTGCCGCGGTCGAAGCGCGAACGCCGGCCCCACAGCTCAGGGGCGCGTATCTCCACCGGCAGCCATGGCTCGGGGTAATGACAGACCTCGATGTCGCCGCGCTGGAACGCCTGGTCGCAAAACAGCAGCTCCCCCAGGGAGCGGCTGCCCAATTCATCCATTTGCAACCCGTCACCCTCCAACGCGCTGCGCGCCGCCACGCTGCGGGCGAACACCCAGGGCTCGCCGTGACCGCGCAGGTACACTTCGCGCACCCAGCCTTCGCTGCCTTCCGGCAGATCCAGTGCGAGGCATTCGTCGGCGCGCAACGGCTGCCAGCCTTCGAACACCGGCGTTATGCTGAAGCGCTCATCGGACAAGCGCGTGAGGCGCCGGGTCAGGGAGCCCTCGTCGAACAGCCAGTCGAGCACACAGGCATCGGGGCGGGGCGACAGCAGGTGTCGGGGCCGCCATTGAAGTGTAGGAAATATCGAATTTGTATGCGGCACGGGGGTCTTGATTGGCAGCAAAGGAGGCCGCGAGCTTACCATGTCGACCGGCGGTTTTGCCTGGCCCGGCCCACGTCGCGCCGATCATGCTTGCATGTGTCGCGATCGATCAGTACAAAACGCCCTGAGCCGGAAGGGCAGCAACCCATTGACCCAAGCATGCCGGCAAATGCCTGACACCTGAGGAAGTACCTGAATGAAGAAGTGGCAATGTGTTGTCTGCGGCTGGATTTATGACGAAGCCGTGGGTTGTCCCGAGGAAGGCATCGCCCCCGGCACACGTTGGGAAGATATACCGCCAGACTGGCTTTGCCCGGACTGCGGCGTGGGTAAAGCGGATTTCGAAATGATCGAAATCAACTGATCATTTCTTGAAAAGGAGAGCAACATGAGCGCACCTGTCGTCATCGTCGGTACTGGCCTGGCCGGTTATAACCTGGCCCGGGAGTTTCGCAAGCTCGATAGCGAAACCCCTTTGGTACTGATCACTGCGGACGACGGTCGCTCCTATTCCAAGCCGATGCTCTCCACGGGCTTTGGTAAAAACAAGGACGCCGATGGCCTGAGCATGGCCGAGCCGGGGGCCATGGCCGAGCAACTGAAGGCCGAGGTACGGACCCATACCCGCATCAGCGGCATCGACCCGGGCCACAAGCGCTTGTGGATCGGTGAGGAGGCGGTGAACTACCGCGACCTGATCCTGGCCTGGGGCGCCGAAACCGTGCGCGTGCCGGTGCAGGGTGATGCCGCTGACTTGATCTTCCCCATCAATGACCTGGAAGACTATGCGCGCTTTCGAGCAGCGGCCGCCGGCAAACGCCGTGTCCTGCTGCTCGGTGCCGGTCTGATCGGTTGCGAATTCGCCAACGACCTGATCCTCGGTGGCTACGAAGTGCACCTGGTGGCGCCGTGCGAGCAAGTCATGCCAACGCTGCTGCATCCGGCCGCTGCCACGGCAGTGCAGGCCGGTCTGGAAAGTCTCGGGGCGCGCTTCCATCTGGGGCCGGTGCTCAACCGCCTGCAACGGGTGGCCGACGGGCTGGAGGCGCACCTGTCCGACGGCCAGGTGATCGCCTGCGACCTGGTGGTTTCGGCCATCGGCTTGCGTCCGCGGATCGATCTGGCGGCCGCGGCAGGTCTGGTGGTCAATCGCGGTGTGGTGGTCGACCGTCACTTGAAGACTTCCCATGCCAATATCTACGCCCTGGGCGATTGCGCCGAGGTCGATGGCTTGAACCTGTTGTACGTCATGCCATTGATGAGCTGCGCGCGTGCCCTGGCCCAGACCCTGGCCGGCAACCCGACCGCCGTCAGCTATGGCCCGATGCCGATCACCGTCAAGACGCCCGTGTGCCCATTGGTGGTTTCACCTGTGCCACGGGGGCGCGAAGGTGAGTGGCACGTCGAAGGGCAGGGCGCCGACATCAAGGCGTTGTGTCGCGATGCCCAAGGCAATCTGCTGGGCTATGCCCTGACCGGTGCGGCGGTGATGGAGAAACTGGCGCTGAACAAGGAACTTCCGCCCTTGTTGGCGTAAATACTGGTCGTTCTGTCGCAAAAACCCTACTTTTGGTCTCCCAAAGCTCGCTCGGGTACTGGCGTCGTCCTCGGCCCCGTGCCATCCTCACTCCGGTCTGCCGCAGAGTAGAGCCTGCGGTGCCTTAGGGGCTGTTCCCATGAGACCAGTCCAGACATAACAACAAAAAATCGTCAAAGGGGCTTCATTCATGCGTAAACCAGAACTCGCCGCCGCCATCGCGGAAAAAGCAGACCTCACCAAGGAACAGGCCAACCGGGTCCTCAACGCCGTCCTCGAAGAAATCACCGGCGCCCTGCACCGCAAGGACAGCGTTACCCTCGTAGGTTTCGGCACCTTCCTGCAACGCCACCGCGGCGCCCGCACCGGCAAGAACCCGCAAACCGGTGAGCCAGTGAAAATCAAGGCCAGCAATACCGTTGCATTCAAGCCGGGCAAAAACCTGAAGGATCAGGTGAATTAATCATTGCCCCGGGGCCCTCGTTCAGAGGAAAAAAGGGTAGTAAAAAGGGTACGCCGATGAATCGGGTACCCTTTTTTATTTTGATGCCCCACTGCTCGCGTCAATCGAAAACCAGGAGATCGCAGCCCTTGGCGTCAAGCATGTCGGTAAACGATGGCAGCCGGGCGACGAACTCCGTTTCGAACGCCAGGTAGCGATCCTGTGTCGGCAGATAACGAATCTGCGGTTTGATGCGCCGGATATCCTGGGAAGACAGCTTCAGCACCTGATGGCTGCTCTGGTTCCAGAACCAGGCCAGGGTATGGGAGCCGAATGTCTGGGTCTCGTAATTCCAGACCCACCAATCGCCATGTCCACGGGACACATGGATCTTGCCGTGAAACGTACGCAGCGTGATCACCCGCTTGGGTTGCGTGACGAGCAGACGCGTGTCCTGGCGCAGCTCGCTGCCGAAGCCGTCCAACACCGCCTTCGTCGCGGTGCCGGTCACCACGTTGAAGCGCCACGCCAACAGCACCGTCTCGTGAAAGCGCGGGTCTTCGAGGTTGGGTCGCTTGTCTTCGCTGAACAGCAGGACTTCGTCGTCCCCCAGGTATGCGCTTGAGGCCCTCAGGGTATAGCCATCAACCACTGGCATTGGCTTGGCGGGCAGGGCGGGTTGCCCGGTGTCCTGGTGCCAGATCCAGCACGCCGGCCCGTTGTGCTGCATGAACAGCAAGCGGCGGGAGCCGATGGGCAGCAGGGTGAGTTCATCCGGGTGTTCGAAGATCACTTCACTGCCATGGGCCGTGATCCGCCAGATACGCGTCAGAGGTTCTGGCTGGTAAAGACGCTGGCGTTCGAATATTTCATCGTCGACCACCACGCAGGGTTGTTCGAACTCTGGCCATTCCATCGCGCAGGGACCGAAGGCCTGAATGGTCTCGCCTTGGCGGACCTCGTACTGATACCGGTCCTCCGAGCTGTAGTCGCCCCTTTTGACCTGGCGTCTCCACAGGCTGCGTTGAGCGTTGGCATCGATGAGCGTCAGATCGGCACCATCGACCCTGTCGTTGCGGTGTTCGAGCATGTCCTGTTCGGTGGGTGGCCACAGGTTGTAATCGACCAGAAAGCACAGCCACTGATCGTCGTCCTGCTCGGTGACAGCTGCCCAACCGTTGCGGTAGTTGTATTCATGGACATAGGTCGGGCCGGGATAGTCATGCACGTCCTGCAGCCAATTGAGCTTGCTGCGTTTGGGCTTGGTTTTCTTGCGATTCGAGGAGGCAGGCGTGGACGGCTCGATCAACGTCGGGCCGAGGGGCAACTCTGTGGCACGGTCTTGCCAATGACTGGCAAACGCCTCGCGCTGGTCGGCCGCAACGATGACCGGTCGATAATCATCGCCACCGGCGTCCAGGTTCCAGAGATCGTAGCCCTGGCGCGTGAGGACGCCTGCCAACGCCTGGAAACAGACCTCCGGCATCTCGTTGGCGAGTTCATCCAACAGCGCTTCGAAAGACGGGCCGGAAAAGACGTCGATGTCGGGGTAGTAATGCTGGAACAGCGCAAGCAGCTCGCCACCCGGGGTTTTCCAATCGATATGGATCAGCGGATCAAAACCAGTTGGCATCGCGCCTGCTTCCCTTTGATGGAGTGTATGCCCATCTTAGCCTTGGACGGGGCATACGATGCCAGGCCTTGCGAGTGATCGTGCGCGAAGGCGATGCAAAGTGAGACGGGGGTCATGGCCCGGAAAATGACTCGCCTGGGTGCCTTGATTGTTACCATCCATTGCTTGAAGATCTGCCGCTTGCCAAAGCCTCTCTCTTGCCTGGAAACGATCCGAATCATGACGCTCTATCGCCTTCAAGAAGCCGATCTCGATATTCCTGACAGCTGGCATGACCAGAGCATCAATATTTTCAAGTTGCCTGCCGTGGGCGGTGCCAAGGAAGCCAGTTTCGTCATCAGCCGTGACCCGAGCAGGGGCGACACGCCGTTCGATGACTACGTGGCTCAGCAATTGGCGAGCGCCGAACAGCAATTGCCCGGTTTCAACCTGATCAAGCGTTGGGACTTCTTTCTCCATGGCTATGCCGCCGTGCTGCTCGATTACAGCTGGCAGCGCGAGGGCCGCGAGTTGATGCTGCGCCAAGTGTTCATCGACCGCCAGCCCGTGGGGTTGATCACCACGCTGACGACCACGCCGAACGACCTGGTTCACCACGAGCCGGCCTGGAAAGCGGCGATGCATTCCTTTAAGGTCCTGCCTCAGACCGCTTGATCACTCCGGGAAGATCACAACGCAATGGATATGCTGGCCGCTGCGCGTCTTGGCGATGAAATAGCCCACGGTTTTGGTGTCGCCGCGATGGTGGCGGGTGCCGTCGCGGGGGCGTTGATCGGTGCCGCGGTGGTGGCGGCCACCGTGGCGACCGGTGGCGTGGCGTTGGCGATCATGGCCGGTTCGATTGCCGCTGGCGGCCTGTCGATGTTCCAGATCCTCAAGGGCCTGAACACGATTTTCAACCTGCCCGAGCCCACGACGGGGGCGTTGATCATGGGCAGCCTGAATGTCCAGATCAACCGGCGCAATGCGATGCGCGCCGGCATGGACACGGCGGCCGGCTGCACCGGCTTGCCCATGAATCATCCGATCTGGCCATTCCCGGTGTTGATCGCCGAAGGCAGCGCCACCGTTTTCATCAACGGCAAGCCGGCTGCACGCTTGCAGAGCAAAATGGTGTGCGGCGCGCACATCAAGACCGGCAGTTCCAATACGTTCATTGGCGGGCCCACAGTGTCCGTGGCGTTTGTGCTCGACCTCGAAGGCTGGTTGCACACCGGTCTCGAAGCGTTGGGGATGCTGGCCGCGGGCGCTGCACTGGTATTGGCCGCCATGGCAGGGGCCGCTGCCCTGGCCACCGCCGTTGCCATAGGTGCCGCTGCGATGGGCGGCATGGCCTTGCTGGGCGAACTGGGCGATCGCCTGGGGCCGGGTTATCGCGACCTGCTGCAGGGTGTGGCGGGGATGGCTTTGCTGGGCATAGGGCCGAAGTTGGCGAAGCTGGGCAAGCCAGCCACCCCGCCCAAGACGCCCAAGACCTTTGAAGAGGTTTACGCAAAGGCACCGGCTGCCAAAGCGGAAATCGATGCCGTCGCCGATGAGATCGCTGCCCAGTATGGTGGCAAGGTTGCCAAGGCACCGGTCAAGTCCGAGGCGCGTGCCCGGCAGAAAATCGATAACGACTACGGTGGGGATGCGACCCGGATCAAGGACCTGGCCCGCAACACGATCATCGTCGAGTCCGACCAGATCAGCGCCGTTGCGACGGAACTTGGCAAGCGAGGCGCGAACGTGAAGGTCATTGAAGGCGCCACCAATGAAATGGGTTATAGCGGCGTCAACTCGACCTTGCCAACCCGTGCGGGCATACCGGGGGAGATCCAGGTGAACTCGCCGGAAATGATCTACGCCAAAGAGCCGGAACCACTGGCACGGGCACTGCTGGGGAACGAAACCTATGATGCCGTTGCCGCTAAAACCGGCGTGCCTGGAGGGCTGGGTCATAAGTACTACGAGGACTTCCGGGTCTTGGACAAGGCCAGCCCGGAGGCGCAAGCTATTGCGGATAAGAGTAAAGCCTATTACGACGCGATAAGGGGGAACGGTGGGAATTAAGGATCTGAGCGCCTTCGCGAGCCGGGATGTGTTTCTGGATTACGACTTCGAAGAGGTGACCTACCGCTGGGACCATCGCACCAAAACGGTCTTCGTGAAATTCTACGGAGCGGCTGAAAGCGACCGGCCAGTACCGGCGGATAACCGGCTGTACAACGATGCAATCTTGTACGGCCGCGAGATTTCCAAAGAAGAATACGAGAAAGGCTTCGAGCGCCGATGAGCATTCTGGATGCTGCAATCGCCCTGGCTGCACGGGTTCACGCGGGCCAGGTAGACAAAGCGGGCAAACCCTACATCCTTCACCCCCTGCGCCTGATGATGGCGTTCGAGGGGCTTGAAGAACAGTTGGTCAGCTTGCTTCACGATGTGGTCGAAGACGGCGATGTCACGCTCGATGAGTTGCGTGCGCTCGGTATTCCGGAGACGGCCGTGACCGCCATCGATTGCCTGAGCAAGCGCCCGGGCGAATCGTACGAACAGTTCATTGCCCGGATTCGCCCCAATCCGCTGGCGACCAAAGTGAAGATCGCGGACATCCGTGACAACCTCGATCTCACCCGACTGCCCGTGGTGCGCGACAAGGATCTTGAACGCGCTGCGAAATACCATCGGGCACTGCTCTACTTGCAAACGCCGCTTGGGTTGTAGCGCAGGATCCAATGCGGTGCTCAGGCCGCAGTGTCGAACACCAGTGAGCCCTTGATCGTCGCCCAATGCGCGGCTTCGGCATCGCCGAGCTTTTCGGCTTTCACATAGCTCAGCGCCAGCAGCTTGCGGGTGCCGGGCAGGACCAGGGCCAGTTGGTACTGGAAGACCTTTTCAGTGCCCTTGTTGAACTGGCTGCGCAGCTCGATGCCGTCGACATCCTGCTTGGGGCCCAGGCGCACGGCGACGCCGGGCTGGCAGCGCAGATCCTGGACCTGTTTTTCCAGGCGCTCCAATTGGGCGTCGAGGTTGCTTTGCAGGGTTTCGCCTTCAGCCAGCAGGCTGCGGCTGACGATCAACGAGGTGCCCAGCTCAGGGAACTTGAGGATGTTGATCGTCGCGTCGAGCAATTCGCCGGGCGGCAACTGGAACTGGAACTCATTGATGCGGTAAGTCATGGCGCATGGATCTCGGAATTAGCCCTTGGACGACGGGAACGCGGCCTTGATGTTGGCGTCGATGCTGGCTTTCACGCCCTGGCCATCAGGCGTGGCGCCGGGGCCGCCGCCGTTGTTCAGGTGCAGCACGCCGCCGGTGTTGAATTCGGCATCGCCGCTGGCATAGAAGCTGATCTGCACGCCCGTCAGGTTGATCTGGCCGCTGGCGTTGAGCTCCAGGATGCTTTCACCGCACACCAGGCGCAGGTTCTCGCCCACCTCGATCACATAGCTCTGGCTGATGCTGTCGGTCTTGCGCTGGCCCACCGACAGGATGTCCTCTTGCTTGACGATGCGCAGGCGGTTGTTGCCGATGGTCACCGTCTCGTTGTGGCCGATGCTCTTGTTGCGGTCATTGCCCACCGAATGGCTTTCATCCACCTCGACCACAATGTCCTGGTTGCGCTCGGCATGGATGTACAACTGCTCGGCGCCCTTTTTGTCTTCCATGCGGATTTCGTTGAAATTCGCTGGCGTGCCGCCCTTGCTCGAACGGCTCTTCATGCCGCTCTGGGTTGCATTGGCGGGCAAGTCGTAGGGTACGGTCTGTTCGGCGTTGTAGACGCGACCGGTGATGATCGGGCGGTCGGGGTCGCCCTCCAGGAAGCTGACGATCACTTCCTGACCGATGCGCGGGATCTGCATCGAGCCCCAGTTTTTCCCGGCCCAGGCCTGCGACACGCGAATCCAGCACGAGCTGTTCTCGTTGGACTGGTCGTGACGGTCCCAATAAAAATGCACCTTCACCCGGCCATACTGATCGGTCCAGATTTCCTCGCCCTTGGGACCGACCACCAACGCGGTTTGCGGCCCTTTGACGACGGGGCGTTGGGTGATGGGCAGCGGGCGATAGCTTTGCTGGGCGTCGATGCAGGTCAGGCTGCTTTCGAACTGGGCCGAAGGAGCGCCGACACCGGTTTCGCCGCTTTCCTGGGAGAGGTAGTAGCGAGCGCCAACGATCAGGTATTCGCGATTCTGGTCCTGGCGGCTGAAGCCGGTCAGGCTGAACAGATGCCCCGACCCGAGGCCCCGGGCGTTGCCGGCCAGCTCGACCCGTTCATGCTGGGTCTGCAAGGCTTCGATACGGGTACGGGCGTAGTGCTCGCCGTCTGCGCTTTGCACGTAGGTGCCGGGATAGTCGTACAGCGGGTAGTCGCCGGCGGCGTGCGGGCGCGGCATGGCCGAGCGCACATCGATGCGGGCACTGGGGCGTTGGAAGTCATAGTCGTTGAGCTCCAGGGAGCCGGGCTGGACTTCCTGGGCCAGGTGCCAACCGTGAATGTGATCGCGTTCGCGATGCTGGTCATTCTTCGGGTAGTAGGGCACCGATTCGTAGCCGGGCGCCTTGGCGTGGGCGCCGTAGGCGTCCGCCAGCACCAGCACATGACGACCCTGTTCGTGGCGGAAAAAGTAATAGATCCCTTCCTGTTCCATCAGGCGGCTGACGAAATCGAAGCTGGTCTCGCGATACTGCACGCAGTATTCCCACTCGCGATAGGGACGGCTCAGGGCGTCCTCGAAATCCGAGAAGCCCAGGTCGCGGAACACCTGCTTGATGATCTGCGGAATGGTCAGGTTCTGGAAAATCCGGCAATCGGAGGTGCGAGTCAGCAGCCACAGCCAGGGCCGCAGAGTGGCCTGGTAGCTGGCGAACTGGCCCTGGTCGACGTTCTGGCTGAAGCGGGCCACGATACCGTGGAAATACCGCTCGCCACCGCCGTCCAGTTGCAGACTCACGCACATGGGCTTGCCGAGCACCTGGTTGAGGTCGATGGCATTGTCCAGCGAGTGCATCTGCAGCTCATAGTTGAACAGCCTTCCTAACTCTTCAGCGCCGCCCATGTCCTTGAGCAGCAGCACCTCGGGCCCCAGGGGGCTGGTGATTTTGGCCAGGCGTGTGGCTTGGTTGAATAACATCGAGTGTCTCGTGCTAGTTGTAGGAGCTGAAACTACACAATCCACTGTGGGAGCGGGCTTGCTCGCGAATGCAATCTGTCAGTGACATGGATGTTGACTGACATACCGCTTTCGCGAGCAAGCCCGCTCCCACAGGGTTATCGGTGTGCCTCAGGCCGCGTCGCTGAAGTTGTACTGCAATTCGTTGTCCACCGCGCGGATCCGTACCCCCGCCAGCGCCTTGCCTTCAAGCATGCGCGTCAGGAACTCGCGGCTCATGTCCGGCAGCAGGCTGTTGGTCAGGATGGCGTCGATCATGCGGCCGCCGCTTTCGGTCTCGGTGCAACGGGAGACGATCAGGTCGATCACCGCGTCGTCGTAGTCGAACGCCACTTTGTGGGTGTTCTCCACGCGCTTCTTGATGCGGTTGAGCTGCAGGCGGGTGATGGCCTTGAGCATCTCGTCGCTGAGCGGATAGTACGGAATCGTCACCAGGCGACCCAACAGCGCCGGCGGGAAAATTTCCAGCAGCGGCTGGCGCAGGGCCTTGGCGATTTCTTCCGGCTCAGGCACGTTTTGCGGGTCTTTGCAGACGTCGGCGATCAACTCGGTGCCGGCGTTGGTGGTCAGCAGGATCAAGGTGTTCTTGAAATCGATCACCCGACCTTCGCCGTCCTCCATCACGCCTTTGTCAAACACCTGGAAGAAGATTTCGTGCACGTCCGGGTGGGCTTTTTCCACTTCGTCCAGCAACACCACGCTATAGGGTTTGCGCCGCACCGCTTCGGTCAGCACGCCGCCTTCGCCGTAGCCAATGTAGCCCGGTGGCGCCCCCTTGAGGGTGGACACGGTGTGGGCTTCCTGGAATTCGCTCATGTTGATGGTGATGACGTTCTGCTCGCCGCCGTACATGGCTTCGGCCAGGGCCAGGGCGGTTTCGGTCTTGCCCACGCCGGAGGTACCGGCGAGCATGAACACGCCAATCGGCTTGCTCGGGTTGTCGAGGCCGGCGCGAGAGGTCTGGATGCGCTTGGCAATCATCTGCAAGGCATGGTCCTGGCCGATGATGCGTTTTTTCAGGTGCTGGTCGAGGTTGAGCACGGTCTCCAGTTCGTTGCGGGCCATGCGGCCCACCGGGATACCGGTCCAATCGGCGACCACCGAGGCCACGGCCTGGTAGTCCACGGTCGGCAGGATCAGCGGGTTCTCGCCTTGCAGGGCGGTCAGGCGCTGTTGCAGGTCCACCAGTTGCTCGCGCAGGGCATGGCTTTCGTTGTCGCGATCTTCGCTGGCGACTTCGGTGTCTACCACGCCGACGCGCTCGCGCAAGGTGGCGCGGGTGGCGAGCAGTTCGTCCACCAGGGCTTTCTCTTCGGCCCAGCGGCTTTCCAGTTCGGCCAGACGCTCGCGCTCAGCGCTGAGCAGGCTTTCAGTCTGGGTCTGGCGGGCGCCGATGACCACGCCGATGGCATGCTCGCGCGCGATGATCTGCAGTTCGGTTTCCAGCGCTTCGATGCGCCGACGGCTGTCATCCACTTCGGCCGGCACGGCGTGCAGGCTGATGGCGACGCGGGCGCAGGCGGTGTCCAGCAGGCTCACGGATTTGTCCGGCAACTGGCGCGCCGGAATGTAGCGATGGGACAGCTTGACCGAGGCTTCCAGGGCTTCGTCGAGGATCTGCACCTGGTGGTGCTGTTCCATGGTCGAGGCCACGCCGCGCATCATCAGCAGCGCCTTGTCTTCCGACGGCTCGGCGACTTGCACCACCTGGAAGCGGCGGGTCAGTGCCGGGTCTTTTTCGATGTGCTTCTTGTACTCGGCCCAGGTGGTCGCGGCCACGGTGCGCAGGGTGCCACGGGCCAGGGCCGGCTTGAGCAGGTTGGCCGCGTCACCGGTGCCGGCGGCGCCACCGGCACCCACCAGGGTGTGGGCTTCGTCGATAAACAGGATGATCGGTTTCGGCGAAGCCTGGACGTCTTCGATGACCTGGCGCAGGCGCTGTTCGAACTCGCCTTTCATGCTCGCGCCGGCCTGCAACAGGCCGACGTCGAGGCTGCGCAGTTCCACGTCCTTGAGGGACGGCGGCACGTCACCGGCGACGATGCGCAGGGCGAAGCCTTCGACCACGGCAGTCTTGCCCACGCCGGCTTCGCCGGTAAGGATCGGGTTGTTCTGCCGGCGGCGCATGAGGATGTCCACCAACTGGCGGATCTCTTCGTCACGGCCGACGATTGGGTCGAGCTTGCCGCTGCGGGCCTGTTCGGTCAGGTCGACGGTGAAGCGCTTGAGGGCTTCCTGCTTGCCCATGGCGCTGGGGGCCATGGCACCGCTGGCTTCGCCGGGCACACTGCCGGCGTTGAAACCGTCGCTGGCGGTCAGGGCGTTTTCCGGCGAGTCGCCGATGTACTCGTCGAAACGCTCGCTCAGAGTCTCGACCTTGACCTTGTCGAACTCCGACGACAGGCCCAGCAGCGCGTGGCGCAGGCTCGGGGTCTTGAGGATACCGATCACCAGGTAACCGGTGCGCACCTGGCTTTCACCGAACATCAGGCTGCCGTAGACCCAGCCGCGTTCCACGGCTTCTTCCACGTGGGACGACAGGTCGGTGATCGACGTCGAGCCGCGAGGCAGGCGGTCCAGGGCATCGGTCAGGTCGCGGGCCAGGCGTGCCGGCTCGAGGTTGAACTGGCGAATGATGCGGTGCAGGTCCGAGTCCTGCAGCTGCAGCAACTGGTGAAACCAATGGGCCAGTTCCACGTAGGGATTTCCGCGCAACTTGCAGAACACAGTGGCGGCTTCGATGGCTTTGTAGGCCACGCTGTTGAGTTTGCCGAACAACGCGGCGCGACTGATTTCACCCATGCTCATGGCTCCTTGAGGTCTGTGAGGTGTTGGCCTGTTCGGCGTAATGCCGGGCCAGTATTAAATCGTTGGCATCGGTTTCGGGCCGGCCCAGCCAGGTATTGAACCCCAGGCGGAAGCGACCGTTGAGTTGCAGCGCCGGGACCTCGGGCTGTTCCAGGACCAGGTTCAGGTCCCAGTCCAGTTCGTGCCCCAGGTATTCGGCGACCCAGGCCACCAGCTCGTTGAACGGCTGCTGGCCGGGGAGCATGCCCATGTAGTCGACGAGCTTGAGCGGCCCCAGGCGAATGCGGAATTTGTGCTGGCGATCCCACACGTAGCGGCCGAGGCAGAAGTCCGTGCCCAATTGGTTGGCGCTCACGCCCACGCGGCTGCGCTCGGGCAGTTCCAGCCATTGGCCGACGTATTCCTCGATCTCCACCGGCAGGCCGAAGTACTCGCTGAGAATGGCCTTCAAACCGTCCGGGTAGCGGGTCTGTGCCGACAGGTGGCCGCTGTAGTGCAGTTTTGCCGTGTCCGGAATCAGGCCTTGATTGAGCAGGCTCGGCATGCCGCGGCCACTGAGGGCGGCCAGGCGCGCCGACCAGTAATCATCATCCGGTCGGTCGTGGCTGACGGTCGGTCGCGCTTCGGCCCAGGCCCGGTAAAACAGGCTGAGCAGGCGATGATGGAACACGTCGAGAAAACGCTTGCTGGTGCTGTCGGCGTGGTTGCGCTGGCGTTCGCGCACGTATTCGGTGATGTGCAACGGCATCGGGCCGTTGGGGCCACCGAGGCCGAAGAAGAACTGCTCCAGGCGCGCCGACGTGCCGTCGGCCCCCGGTTGTACCGACGCGAGGGTGGCCGGGGCGAAGGTGCATTCGGGCTGCTGCCCCAGGCGCAGCGGGTCATCGGCCAGGCGTACGGAATGGCCCAGGCGCGGCAGCTCGGGAGATTCGCATTCGATACGCCGCAAGGCCTGGAAGAAGTCATATTCCCAGGGCTCCTGGCGCATGGCGTCCAGGGTACTCACAGGGTCGGACGACGTCCGGGCTTGGCTTTCCATCGCATGATCTCGCCGCGTTCGGTGGTACGGATCACCGTCTCGGTAAAACTGTTGATCGACACGTAGCGTGCCAGGAAGCGTTCGAACACGGCGCCGAGCAGGAACACGCCGGTGCCGCGAAACGCGTTTTCATCGAATTCCAGGGTGATCTCAAGGCCGCGACCGAACACGATCGGGCCGGGCATCGGCAGGCGTCGGGTGCAGGCCTTGCTGCTGACTTCCCGCAGACCTTCGATCTGCAACTGCAGCGCCGCGTCGTTGTTGTCGCCATACAGGCGCAGCAGTTCGCGCAGCGCCGCGGCGCCCTGGCCTTGCTCGCTCAGGGACAGGTAGTTCAAGGACAACTGACTGATCAGCCGCCAGGCCTTGGCATCGTGAGCGTGACTGGCCCGTGGGCGGCTCGGGCCGGCCACGCAGCGCACGGCCCCGACCGGCGCGCTGTCGGCCAGGGTGAAGTCGGTCTTGCCGTTGCCCACGCTCATGAACAGCGGCAGGTCGCGGTTGGTGCACAGCGCCGTCACGCCCAGTTGGCGCAGGTCGTGGCGGTAGGGAGCCTGGTGGCTGTCCACCAGGCTGACGAAGGTTTCGCTGCCGACGTAGGTCGAACGCGGACCGTTGCGTCGCTGATCGCTGGACAATACCCGCGGCTCTCGGCGCACGCTGTAATACGCCAGGTCGCGGCCATAACGGGACGGGTCGCGTACCGCGTAGAACGGCAGGAACGGTTGCTCCGGCCCGGTGCCGTGGCCGGTAACGGCGGTCAGCGAGTGCACCTCGAAATCCATCGGCCGGGTGCGGTCGGCGATCACGTGGTGTTCGTTGACCCGTTCCGACAGGTGGATACGATCCAGGCGCTTGGGAAACAGGTTGATGGCCGGGGTGCAGAACGGCAGGAACTGCGAAACGCCGACGCTGCCTTCCAGGCTCGGATCGTGGCGATCGAACAGCACGATCAATTCCAGCTCCTGACCGTCGCAGCGCTTGACCGCTCGGCTGAGCTGGGTGAAGTCGACAAACAGAAAGCGCTGGGGCAGGGCAAAGTACTCCTGCAGCAGGCGATAACCCTGGAAGGCCCGTGGCACCACCGGTAGCGCCGCATCCGCATCGTCGAAGCCGCGGGACCGCAACGCGTCCTGGGGCAGGCGCTCTACCCAGTTGCCGCCGGGTTGGCGGGCGAACACCGCGCAGGCGTTGCCCAGCAATTGTTCATACAGGCGGAAAGGCTGTTCGTCCGCACCGCTGAGGTACAGCGGCAGGTTGTCCAGGGCCAGGCTGTTGAACGGCAATTCGGCGCCGGTGCGCAGGGTCAGGCGCAGGCCGGCCTTGGCTTTCGGCTCGCTGGCGGCCAGGCGCCCGAGCACGGTGGACGGGTTGCCGAAATACTCGGCCTGGCTGACCTGCAACGGCCACAACGTCACCGCGTGGGCGGTGCGGTACTCGCAGCAGGTCTGGGTTTCCCTTCCCAGGGCCGCCCGCAGCACGCTGTCGCGAGGCAGCTCGAAGCCGCTGCTCAGCGAACCTTCATCCGGATCGGCCTGCATCTGCACCACGGTCATCGACGGCGTGGGCGCCAGATAGTGCGGGTAGGCGATTTCCAGCAAGTTGTGGGTAAAAGTCGGGTATTCGGCATCGAGCTTGAGCTGGACCCGCGCGGTCAGGTAGGCGAAGCCTTCCAGCAGGCGTTCGACGTAAGGGTCGGCGCAGTCCATGCCCGCCAGCGTCAGCCGACTGGCGATCTTGGGGTATTCCTTGGCGAACTCCGCCGCGCTTTCGCGCACGTGGTGCAGTTCCTGGTTGTACAGCTCCAGCAGGCGCGGATTCATGAGCGTCTCCGCTGGTCGGCGTTGACCACCCGCACATGGCCGGTTTCCAGGTCCAGGTCGGTTTGCAGCATCAGGCGCAGGGGCACCGGTTGGGCCCACAGGTCGCCTTCGATTTCGAAGCTCAGGGCGTTGTGGTTCATTTCCGCCGTCGCCCTGGCCCGCACCCGCAGGGTGTGACGCAGGATCCGCGGTTCGTACGTGGCGATGGCCTGGTGGATCAGCGCTTCGAGGGCCGGGACGTCAACGTTCGACGCGCTGTTGCCGGCCAGCGCCGGCAGACCGAAATTCACCACCGACGTCCCCGCCGGGGTATGCAACGTGGCGTCGTGGCCGAGCAAGCAGGTGGTGTTGAGCAGCCACGCCAGGTCACGCAGCACCGAGGCTTTCAGTTGGGTGAGCGACAGCACACGCTTGTCGGCACTTTCCTTGGGATTGGTCGGATCGTCGTCGGTCAGCCGGTCCAGCAGGGACGGTTGCAGGCGATCGCGGGTGGCGATTTCGGTTACCAAGTGAACAGGCCTGTGTAGTCCTTCTGGTCACCTGCGCCGCTCATGCAACTGGCGCTCCTGGCGATGATTGAAGGCTCAAGTTGCCCATTGATCAGGCGGATGGCGCGGTACGCGGAACGACATTCGCGGGTCTCGGCGTCTGCCATCATATGCATAACGATGACAATGGGAACTTCGCCGAAGGTCTCGACGTGCGGTTTTCCTTGTCGGTCAACCGTGAACTGGCAAGGCCATGACAAGTCGAGTGGCAGGGTTTGGTCCGATTTGCGTAACACGCAGCGCTGTTGATCATTCTCCAGCGTCACCTGTTGTCCGCTCATCAAGACGGCTTGTTGTCCCCCCGTTGCCGGTGGCATTGCCGACTGCTGAGCACAGGCAGTCAAGCTTGATAACAAGCCTGCTACCAATATTGCGAAGTGAGCCTTGATCATAAAAGCTCCCAGAACCAGATTGCCCTTGAGCGATAGGAAGGGTCGTCATATCGGCTAGCGGTAAGGCCACGGTTCCAAAGGTCTATATGATCGCCAGTGCGGCTATCTGATGACTCGCCCAGTTGTTGGAAACAATCCTTGAAGAAAATGAGCCCCCTTTTGTCCATCAGTTTGCGGCGCTCTTCTGCGCTGCCGCCGAGAATCATTGGGCGCCCCAAATGATGCTTCCACAACCAGTTCGCCAGCGATTCGGCGCCTCTGGCGTGTCCGTGTGCGCACTTGGGTTCGGTATACGTCGATTTGTTGACCTTGATGGTCAACTCGGTATTGAGCGTTATGCTCATGCGAATAGCGCATTGGTTTGGCCACGGCCCATCGCACGGTTTCGCGTCGGGGTAGGTCACCAGCAGATCGGAATACGCTTTCCACAAATTGATAAACGAAGGCTTGGCCATGACTCAGATACCGCGCTGTAGAGGATTGGATTCGAGCAAGTACCAAACACCCCCGGCGCGTCGCGCCGGGGGTGTCTTCGATTACACCTTGGTGTTGGTGCGGATGTTCCAGCCGAACTTGACCGGACCGCCTTCCTTGGTACCGTCGGCTTTCTGCGGCTGGTAGTCCACCAGCACCTTGGCGAAGTTCAGGGTGACGTTTTCGGTCAGGCGATCATCGCTGCCCGAACCGCCGGTGCTCATGGAGGTGATGATCACTTCTTCCAGGTTGATGATCATGTACTCGACCTGGCTTTCACCGCCGGCCTTGCGCACGGTCAGCTTGACCTTGTCGATGTGCTTGCCGCTGGCGCAGTGCATCATCAGGTTCGGGGTGGACTTGTCGACCCACTTGGTCAGCGACAGGTCCTGGATATTCACCTTGCCCGCGCCACCGCCGGTGCCGGAGTGCATGTTGCCGGACTGGGACATGCCCCAGCTCCAGTTCAGGACGTCGATCTCGTCCTTGTGGGCCTTGTCCATGGACTCGCCCTTGATGTCGCCGATCTTGATGAAAATATCAACAGCCATGTTTTCTCCCTGTGTGGTTTCTAACCACATTGTTTGGTTGACGCTGACCTTGCGAATTCTGTAGAGCAGGGGATCTGCAACTCGATGAAGATCCCCTGTGGGAGCGAGCCTGCTCGCGATGACGGCGTATCAGACACACCGACGGCTCGCTCCCACATGGTTACCGCGTATCGCTCAGGCGGGTTTACGCACCCTTGGCCGAAGGCAGTTTCGATACCAGGCGCAGCGAAACGGTCAGCCCCTCGAGCTGGTAGTGCGGGCGCAGATAGAACTTGGAGTTGTAGTACCCCGGGTTGCCTTCGACTTCTTCGACGATCACTTCCGCCGCTGCCAATGGGTGCTGGGCCTTGGTGGTTTCGGTGGAGTGCGCCGGATCACCATCGACGTAGTTGAGGATCCAGTCCTGCAGCCAGCGCTGCATCTCGTCCTTCTCTTTGAAGGAGCCGATCTTGTCGCGCACGATGCACTTCAAGTAGTGAGCGAAGCGGCAAGTGGCGAACAGGTACGGCAGACGCGCGGCCAGGTTGGCGTTGGCGGTGGCGTCCGGATCGTCGTATTCGGCCGGTTTCTGCAGCGACTGGGCGCCGATGAACGCGGCGAAGTCGGTGTTCTTTTTGTGCAGCAGCGGCATGAAGCCGTTCTTCGCCAGTTCCGCTTCACGGCGGTCCGAAATGGCGATCTCGGTCGGGCACTTCATGTCCACGCCACCGTCATCGGTAGGGAACGTGTGGGCCGGCAGGTTCTCCACTTCGCCACCCGATTCCACGCCACGGATGCGCGAGCACCAGCCGTAGTGCTTGAAGGAACGGTTAATGTTCACGGCCATCGCGTAGGCGGCGTTGGCCCAGGTGTATTTCGAGCTGTCGGCGCCGTCGGTGTTTTCTTCGAAGGCGAAGGCTTCCACCGGGTCGGTCTTGGCGCCGTATGGCAGGCGCGCCAGGAAGCGCGGCATGGTCAGGCCGATGTAGCGCGAGTCTTCCGATTCACGCAGCGAACGCCAGCCGGCGTACTCCGGCGTGGTGAAGATCTTGGTCAGGTCGCGCGGGTTCGACAGTTCCTGCCACGAGCCCATGCCCATCACGGTCGGCGATGCCGCGGAGATGAACGGAGCGTGCATGGCGGCGCAGACTTTCGACAGCTCGCCCAGCAGTTCCACGTCCGGTGGCGACTGGTCGAAGTAGTAGTCGCCCACCAGGCAGCCATAAGGTTCGCCGCCGAACTGGCCGTATTCTTCTTCGTACATCTTCTTGAAGATCGGGCTCTGGTCCCACGCGGTGCCCTTGAACTTCTTCAGGGTCTTGTGCAGGTCGGTCTTGGAGATGTTGAGCACGCGGATCTTGAGCTGCTCATCGGTCTCGGTGTTGTTGACCAGGTAATGCAGGCCACGCCAGGCGCTTTCCAATTGCTGAAAGTCCGGGTGGTGGATGATCTGGTTGACCTGGGCGGTGAGCTTGGCGTCGATGGCCGCGATGATCGATTCGATCGACTTGATGGCGTCGTTGGACACCAGGTCGGTCTGCGCCAGGGCCTGTTCGGCCAGGGTGCGCACGGCGGTTTCCACCGCTTCGCGGGCGCGCTCGGTCTTGGGCTTGAATTCTTGCAGCAGCAGGGACGCGAACTCGCTGGTCTCTTGTGTCGCGCCCAGGTTCTGGGCGCCTTCGCGGGCTGTATTGTCAGTCATGTCATTGATCCTGTGCTGGCTTCGGCGCGCTCGCCAGGGCCTGCAACAGCGCTGGGTCCTTGATCGCCTTCATGATGATTTCTTCGGCACCGGTCTTGCCGTCCATGTAGGTCAGCAGGTTGGCCAGTTGGGTGCGCGCTTCGAGCAATTTGTTCAGCGAGTCGACCTTGCGGGCCACGGCCGCCGGGCTGAAGTCGTCCATGCTTTCGAAAGTCAGGTCCAGGCTCAGGTTGCCTTCGCCGGTCAATTCGTTGGGTACATGGAAGGCTACGCGCGGTTGCATGGCCTTGAGGCGCGAGTCGAAATTGTCGACATCGATCTCGAGGAACTTGCGATCGGCCACGGGTGCCAGAGGCTCGGCGGGCTTGCCGGCGAGGTCAGCCATAACCCCCATGACGAAGGGCAACTGGACCTTTTTCTCGGCGCCGTAGAGCTCGACGTCGTACTCGATCTGCACTCGAGGCGCGCGGTTGCGCGCGATGAACTTCTGAGAACTTTGCTTCGCCACGTTGCTGCTCCTGGTCGCTTGAGCGACGGTGTTGGCGTCATCCGGCGATACCGGTGACGTGACTGCGTGATCCGCTCGCTTTTATTCGCTGTCTGGGCCGCGCAGGTTTTCAAATTGACTCATGCCGTCGGGAATCAGGTTACGCACGATGGTCGCGAAGTCGGCGTTAACCAGAAGCTTGGCCCGCTTCAACAGCACCGGCAGGGGGCTGGAGGGCTCATGACGGGTGTAGTAAGCGAGTATCCGGTCCAGGCTGCGCAACACGTCGTCGCGGTTGTTGATTTCACCGCTGACAGTGCTTGTGCCGGTGTTGCGCGGCGCGCTCGGCACATCGGCGTGTTGGGTCGACGGGGAGCTGTCGCTGGAGACAGCATCGGAAAGGGCGCTGTCGCCGCTCTGCTGGCCGGCCTGACCGAGAATCTGCAAGGCCATCTTCAGCGGTTGTTTCAGCGGGCCAAGGTCCACGCCCTGGGCGGAACCGACCTGATCGCTGACCTGCTGCTCGATGGCTTCGGCGGCGCTGCGGGCCTCCTGCAGGGCCGCTCGGGTGTTTTCCAGTTGCTCGGGATCGCTGTCGAGCAGCGCTCCGGCGAGTTGTTCGGAGCCGAGGCTTTCGTCGGCGAAACTCTGCAGGCCGCTGGCGTTGGCGGCGGCGCGCAGGGTAATCGTACCGAAGGCGCGCGAACGGACGAGGATACTCTCGCGCAACAGTCGGATAGTGACGTCGGACGTCAGGCCGGCCAGGGCATTGATGCGCACCGTGGGGTCATTGTCGTCATCGGCGTCCAGGCGCGGATGCAGATCGGCCCAGTATTGCTTGAGCAGTTCGCTGATCAGCACCAGTACGCGCGCCAGCCCCGGAATGCCTTCCAGGGCCAGGGAACTCTGTAACAGGAAATGGGTGATGCGCAGGTCTTTGCTGCGCTGCAACAAGTCCAGGCTCTGCTGCTGGATGCTGCGCCATTCTGGGGGCTCGGCAGGGAGGATCGAGTCGCCCATGCTGCGTTCGGGCTGACCCCGGGATTCACGCTCCAGGCGCAAAAAGTCCGCGTCATATTCCAGGTCTTCACCGCAAGGTGAGGTCGCGGAAACGGCGGCGAGCAACAAAGGCACATCCACTTGGATCGATCTCCCTATCGCCCGCTGAATGACAGTCGGGCCGTGCATACGCAAGTTCCGGGTGGAGTCGCGCATCAAACTTTGCATATTCCTGAGGGTAATGGCCGTTTAGATGTTGGATGATCTTAAAGTGCCATCACTCATATTCAAGAAGTTGTGCATTTTTGGTGTAGTACTTATCGCTTGTCAAGGTAAGCTATTTCCGGTCTGTTACAGTTGTGAGGCGCTTAACAACCCGTACGACTGGCGGGTCGAGAAGGGTGCCGGAACAGGCTTTTTGTCATGCAGGCCGGTTAATATCAGCCATCATGCTGGCAAAACGCCGTTTCATGGCTGTTTCCCAGGGTTTGGACGGCGATCGTCGGGACGAAGTGCCCTCGATTCGCCCGAGCGCGACGACGTATAAAGAAGTGTTCAGCAAGGAGGCGAGATGCCGCTGTGTTTGACTATCACTAGTTATCACAAGATTACCCCCGGTCAGTGTTCTGAGAAGACACTGCATCAAGGGGTGATGGCAATTGGCCGCAATTCCGACAATGACTGGGTATTACCAGACCCTGAGCGCCTGGTGTCCGGTAAACATTGCGTCATTCAATACAGAGACGGGCGATATTACTTAACCGATAACAGCACTAATGGCGTGGAATTGGTCAAGGCCGGTGTTCGCCTGCGTAAAGGCAACAGCGAGCTGCTGCAGGATGGCGAAATTATCCGTATCGGTGATTACGAGATCCAGGCGCGCGTCGATTTCAACCTGCCGGTCACTGACAGCAACCCCTTTGCAGAAGCACCGAGCAGCTTCGAAGCGTTGATGGGGCGCCAGAGTGCCGCCGTGAATACGCCCCAGTCGATCCCCGCCGTATCGCCAGCGCAATTCCAGGGCGTGTCGGCCATGGACACGATGCCCGACCTGTTCGACTTCCTCACGCCGCCGAGTGTTCCTCCGGCCACTCAGCCTGATCACGTACCGGCTCAACAGCACGATTTCCGCCCGCCGACGCCGATGCCGCGTCCCAGCCCACCGCCCGTGGCCGAACCTGTGGCGATGACGGCTGCCCCGGTGATTCCGGAAGATTGGGACCTGTTCAGTGACAAGCCGGCGCCCGTCGCACCGCCTCCTGTCACGTCAATGCCCGTGGTCGAGCCCGTCTCGATCCCGGTACCGTCAATACCGGTCGCTGAAATCCCCGTACCCGAAATCGCGGTGCCTGATTTCAATGCACATGAGATCAGAGTGCTGGAACCCAGCCTGCCGGTTGAACCCGCGCCGCCTCGTGAGCGGCCGGTCTCCCGGGTCGAGCCGCCCGTCGCGCCTGCCCGGCCGGTCGATGCCAGCCAGCCCGACCTGCTGCAAGCTTTCCTGCGCGGCGCCGGGCTGGATCAGTTGCGCCTGGACACGGCCCAGGCCGAGGCGCAGATGGAAAGCATCGGCCGCAGTTACCGGCTGATGGTCGAGGGCCTGATCGATGTCCTGCGCGCCCGCAGCAGCCTCAAGGGTGAGTTCCGCATTCAGCAAACGATGATCCAGCCAGTGGAAAACAATCCGCTGAAATTCGCCCCCAACGTCGACGAAGCGCTGTTGTTGCTGTTGCGTCATGGCAATCAGGCGTTCATGGCGCCGGACGCCGCCGTGCGCGACAGCTTCGACGACCTGCGCGCCCACCAACTGGCCGTCATGGCCGGCGTGGAGGCGGCAATCAAACATCTGCTGGCGCGCTTCGAACCGACGCAACTGGAAGAGCGCATGGGCAAGCCCGGCGGGTTGTCGACTCTATTCAGCGGTTCGCGTCAGGCCCAGTACTGGCAACAGTTCACCGAGCTCTACAGCAATATTTCCCGGGAAGCCCAGGAGGATTTCCAGGACCTGTTCGGTCGAGAATTCAGCCGTGCCTACGAAGAGCACAGCACACGACAGCGGCGTCGCTGAACGTCGCCCATAAACCCATCAATCAAACAACGGATAGCTCAAACGTCATTGAGGACGCAGGATGATTCCCAGGTTTTTCTTCGCAGTCGCCACCGCGCTTCTGTTGACCGCGTGCGCCAAGGACACGGCCCAAACCCAGCCCGAAGAGGCTGAGGCCGATACCGCCGCCGTCGAGTTGCATTTTCATTCCATTGCCGGCCTCAACCCCGGCGCCACCGGCCAGCCGGCTCCGGTCCGGGTGCGTATTTTCGAACTGAAGAACGCCGCCACCTTCGGCCGTGCCGATTACTTCGCCCTGGCCGAACGGGCCCAGGCGACCTTGGGCGCCGACCTGATCGACCAGGACGAAGTGCTGGTCCACCCCGATCAGCAACTGAGCCTGCAACGCGATCTCGACCCATCGACCCGGTTCATCGGCATCCTGGTGGGCTATCGCGAGCTGGACCGGTCGCAGTGGCGTACGCTGTTGAATGTCCCGGCGCGCCAATACACCGAATACCAGATCAGCCTCGACGTGCGCGCCGTGCGCAGCGACGTCGTCGTTCCCCCATCCAGCCCTGCCCAATAAGCAATCGGAGCCCCCATGTCCTGGAACAATCGTGTGGTCTGGTCGGAAGGCATGTTCATTGGAACGCAGCACTTCCAGCAGCATGACCGTTACCTGGAAAACCTCATCGACGCCCGCAGCCGCCCTTTGTCGGCCGGCGCCTGGGGTTTCTCCGAATTGCTGATCGACCAGGGCCTGCTGGCCCAAGGCAAACTGGCGATCATTTCGGCGCGGGGCCTGTTGCCGGACGGCACGCCCTTCAACATTCCCCAGGACGACGTGGCGCCGACGCCGTTGAACGTCGACGACGACCTGCGCGATGGCCTGGTGTACCTGGCGCTGCCGCTCAAGCGCGCCGGTGCCCGTGACACCGTCGATGAAGGCGAGGAACTCGGCGCGGCCCGCTACGTGAGCCAGGTGTGCGAAGTGCGCGACGACAACGCACCCTTCGAGAACCGGGCGCCGGTGGCCTTGGGGTCAAGAGCCTTGCGCCTGCTGACGGCCCAGGATGGCATCGGCGACTACGCTGCCGTCGGTGTGGTGCGTATCAAGGAAAAACGCGCCGACCGCGCCCTGGTGCTCGACGACAGCTACATCCCGCCCGTGCTGGATGTGGCCGCTTCCAAACCGCTGGCCGCGTTCCGCAGTGAACTGCTGGGCCTGCTGCACCAGCGCGGCGAAGCCCTCGCAGGACGCGTAGTGGCTTCCGGTGCCGGCGGTGCTTCGGAAATCGCCGACTTCATGCTGCTGCAACTGGTCAACCGCGCCCAGCCGCTGGTCCAGCACCTGAGCCAGTTGAGCCCGCTGCACCCCGAGCGGTTCTACAGCGAGCTGGTGGCGCTGGCCGGGGAATTCTCCACCTTCACGGCGTCCGGACGACGACCGCAGGAATACCCGCAGTACCAGCACGATGACCTGGTCCTGAGCTTCACGCCGGTGATGCAGGCCTTGCGTGAAGCCCTGTCGATGCTGATCGACAGCAAGGCGACGCCGATCCCGATTGTCGAGAAAGCCTACGGCATCCACGTGGCGATGCTGGCCGACAAGACCCTGCTCGACAGCGCCAGCTTCATCCTCGTGGTGCGCGCCGATGTGCCTGCCGAAACCCTGCGCGGCCGCTTCGGTCAGCAGAGCAAGGTCGGTTCGGTGGAGCACATCCGGGATTTGGTCAATCTGCAGTTGCCGGGCATCGGTCTGCTGCCGTTGCCGGTGGCGCCACGGCAGTTGCCGTACCACGCCGGCTCCACCTACTACGAACTCGACCGGGGCAGCGATCACTGGAAACAGCTGAGCAACTCCGGCGGTTTTGCGTTCCACATCGCCGGCCAGTTCCCTGGGCTGAACCTGGCCTTTTGGGCGATCCGAGGATAATTCGCCATGAGCAACGATGATCGTACCCAGTTCATGCCGACGCCCGGTGGCCGTGGCGCCGATCCCTTCCGTCCGGATGCCGGGCGTCCGGCGCCTGCGCCGGCGTCCGCGCCGCTGTCGATGCCGGCCGCGCCGGTCCTGACCGGCAAGGCCCAAGGGCTAAATCCACTGGAGAGCGCCGCCGGCCCGTTGCTGGCGTTGCTGACGCGCCTGCGCAACACCATCGCCCACCCGGCGCCGGCCAGCCTGCGGGCGCAATTGCTGGCTTACCTGCGCCAGTTCGAAGAGCGCGCCGAAGCCGCCGGTGTGGTACGCAATGACGTACTGCTGGCCCGCTACGCCTTGTGCACCGCCCTGGACGAAGCGGTGTTGAGCACCCCGTGGGGCGGCACCAGCGATTGGGGCAAGCAGAGCCTGTTGATCACCGTGCACAACGAAGCCTGGGGCGGCGAGAAGGTTTTCCAGCTGCTGGAGCATTGCCTGCAAAGCCCGCGGGAACGCCTGTACCTGCTGGAACTGCTGTACCTGTGCATGTGCCTGGGCTTCGAAGGGCGCTACCGAGTGATGAACGACGGTCGCAGCCAACTGGAAGCCTTGCGCGAGCGCACCAGTGCGGTGATCCGCAGCGCCCGTGGCGACTACGAGCGCGAGCTGTCGCCCCATTGGCGTGGCGTCACCGTGGCCCGTGACCGGCTGGCGCAATTCATGCCGCCCTGGATCGCCGTGGCCATCGGCGCCGCGCTGCTGTTGGCGCTGTTGTTCGGCCTGCGCATGAAGCTGGCCTCCGATGCGGAGCCGGTGTTCAAGAACATCCATGCCCTGGGGGAAATCCCGGTGCAGGCCATCGACCGCCCCGTGGTGCAGCCGAAAGTGATCGAGCGGCCGCGACTGGCCGGTTTCCTGGCCGATGAAATCAGGGCCGGGCGGATCGCGGTGGAAGATGCCGTCGACCGTTCCGTGGTGACCATCCGTGGCGATGAACTGTTCGCCTCCGGCAGCGCCAGCATCAAGGACGATTTCCAGCCGCTGATGCTGCGCATCGCCGATGCGGTGCGCAAGGTCAAGGGCCAGGTGCTGGTCACCGGCCACAGCGACAACCGTCCGATCGCCACGCTGCGGTTCCCGTCCAACTGGGCGCTGTCCGAGGCGCGAGCCCAGTCGGTGTTGCAGATTCTGGCGGCCAAGACCGGCCAGCCCGAGCGCTTCAGCGCCGAAGGCCGCAGCGACACCGAACCACTGGCTTCCAATGCCACCACGGAAGGCCGCGCGCGCAATCGCCGGGTTGAAATCACAGTATTGGCGGAGGGGGTCGAGTGAAAGCGTTTTTCAGTTTTATGATCCGCTGGGTCATCCCGTTGCTGGGGCTGATCGCCCTGAGCCTGATCATCTGGTTCGTTGGCCCGCTGTTGGACTGGCTGGTGCCGGAAGGCCGGCGCTGGGCGTTGATCATCCTGGTGTTCGCGGTGTGGATCGCCTACCGGGTGTTCCGCATCATCCAGGCCCGCCGGCAAGCCGCCGAGGTCATGCGCAGCCTGGCCGAGCAAACCCCGCCGGACCCCTCCAGCATTGCCACCGCCGAAGAGTTGGAAACCCTGCGCCAGCGCATGGACGAAGCCCTGGCGCTGCTCAAGAAAGCCAAGCTCGGGGGTGACGAGCGGCGCAACCTCTACGAACTGCCGTGGTACGTGATCATCGGCCCGCCAGGCTCGGGCAAGACCACTGCGCTGGTCAACTCCGGGCTGCACTTTCCGCTGGCAGCCCAGTTGGGCGCCGGTGCGGTGCGTGGCGTGGGGGGGACGCGCAACTGCGACTGGTGGTTTACCGATCAGGCCGTGTTGCTCGACACCGCTGGCCGCTACACCACCCAGGACAGCGACGCGACCGTCGACAAGGCGGCGTGGCTGGGCTTCCTGGGGCTGTTGAAGAAACAGCGCGCCCGGCGCCCCATCGACGGTGCGTTCATCGCCATCAGCCTGTCCGACCTGCTGCTGGGCAGCGACGCCGAGCGCGCCGCCCATGCCGCCGCGATCCGGCTGCGGATCCAGGAGCTGTACACCCAACTGGGCGTGCGCTTCCCGGTTTACCTGATGCTCACCAAGCTCGACCTGGTGCCGGGGTTCATGGAGTTTTTCGACACTCTGAGCAAGGAAGAGCGCGCCCAAGTCTGGGGCATGACCTTCGCCCTCGACGACGGCAAGAGCAACGACAGCCCGCTGGCGCACCTGCAAAGCGAATTCGCCGGCCTGGAACAGCGTCTCAACGACCGTCTGGTGGAGCGCCTGCAACAGGAACGCGACCCGGCGCGGCGCGACTTGATTTATGGCTTCCCACAGCAGTTCGGTGCCTTGAAGGACTGCCTGCAAAGCTTCCTCGAAGGCGTGTTCAAACCCAACGCCTTCGAAGAGCGCGTGTTGCTGCGTGGCGTGTATTTCACCAGCGGCACCCAGGAGGGCAGCCCGATCGACCGCTTGATCGGCGCCATGGCCCAGAGCATGAACCTGGACCGCCAGCACCTGGCGCGCCAGACCGGCACCGGGCGCAGCTACTTCATCGAAAAACTGTTCACCGCCGTGGCATTTGCCGAACGCGGGCTGGTAGGCGTCGACCCCAAGGTCGAGCGTCGGCGCAAGTGGATCGCCCGGGGCGTGTTGGCCTCCACCGTGGTCCTGGTGCTGGTGGTTGGCTCGTTGTGGTGGGTCAGTTACCGCGCCAATCAGGCGTACATCGCTCAGGTCGACCAGAAGGTCGCGCCGCTGGGCCAGACCGTACAGAACCTCAGCCCGGCACAGCGCGACGTGCTCGCGGTGTTGCCACTGCTCAACGCCGTGAAACACCTGGCCGACGATGCGCCGAGTTGGGCAGAAGGCCTGGGTCTGTACCAGGGCGACATGCTCGAAGCCGAGTCCGGCAGCGTCTATCGCAAGCTGCTGATCGCCGTGTTCGCTCCCCGTCTGCTGACGCGCATCGAAGAGCAACTGCACAGCGGCGGCAATTCGGACTTCCTCTACGAAGGCTTGAAGGCCTACCTGATGCTCGCCGACACCGAGCATTACGACGCCGACTTCATCAAGGCCTGGATTGCCCTGGACTGGGACCGCAGCCTGCCCCGTGATCTGCCGGCCGAACAGCGTCTGGCCCTGACCGAGCACCTGCAATCACTGTTCGAGCGTCGTCCGCCCACCGCACGGCTGGACCCTCGGCTGATCGAAGACCTGCGCCGACAACTGCAACAACTGCCCGTGGCCCAGCGTGTCTATGACCGCATCAAGCGTCAGAAACTGCCCGAAGGCATCCCGGACTTCCGCATCAACGAAGCCGCCGGGCGAGACGCGGCGCTGGTGTTCAGCCGCAAGAGTGGCAAGCCGCTGGGCGAGCCGTTGAGCGGGTTCTTCACCGTCAAGGGTTACCGCCAGGGCTTTCTGCTCGCCAGCCTGAGCCAGACCGGCACCCTGGCCGAGGAGCAATGGGTGCTGGGCCATGAACAGGCCGACCAGCAGAACGTCGCCAGCCTGGCCGCCGATGTGCGCCGCCTGTACTTCCAGGACTACCAGCGCCAATGGGACGCCTTGCTCGCCGACATCGACTTCGTGCCCATCACCAGCGTGGCCCAGGCCGCCGATGTGCTGCGGGTGATTTCCGGGCCGACCTCGCCGTTGAAAAAACTGCTGGTGGCGGTGGCGAAGGAGACCGACCTGCAACAGGACGAACGCCTGCTGGCCGCCCAAGGCGCGCCGGCAGAAGGCGGGGTGGATAAGCTCAAGGAGCGCCTGGGCAGCCTGCTCGGCCAGGAACAGGCGACGCAAAACGCGCCTGCCCAGAGCGACGATCCGATCACCGCGCACTTCGCCGAGCTCAACAGCATCGTCAACAAGAACGAAGGCGAACCGGCGGCCATCGATGGCCTGTTGGCCGACATGAACGCGCTGTACGTGCAGGTCAGCGCCATGGTCGGCGCCAGTGGCGATGCCTTGCTCGGCGAGGCCAAGAACCAGGCGGCCGCCGCTGCCACCCGGGTCAGCCTCAACGCCGAGCGTCAGCCGCCGTTGGTTCAGGGGCTGGTCAAGTCGGTGGTCAACTCCACCACCAACACCATGATGGGCGGGGTGCGCAATCAACTGAACGCCGCCTGGACCAGCGAGGTGGTGAACATTTATCGCCAGTCCCTGGCCGGGCGTTATCCGATGTCGCCGGGCAGTGCACGGGATGCGACCCTCGATGACTTCGGCCAGTTCTTCGGTGTCGGCGGGGTGATGGACAACTACTTCCGCAAATATCTGCAACCCTACGTCGATACCTCGACGCCAACCTGGCGTTGGCAGCCGGGCGCTGCGCAGAAGCTGGGCATTTCTCCCGGCGTGCTGCAAACCTTCCAGCGCGCCGCCGCCATTCGCGATGCGTTCTTCCGTTCCGGCGGCACCCAGCCGATGGTGCGCTTCGAGCTCAAACCGGTGGCCATGGACTCGACCATCACCCAGTTCCTGCTCGATCTGGACGGCCAGCAACTGAGCTACGACCACGGCCCGAGTCGCCCGACCGCCATGCAGTGGCCCAACCCCGGCAGCATCGGCGTGGTGCGTATCTCGATCATGCCGCCGTCGTCCAGTGGCCGTTCCGGCATCACCCTGGATGGCCCGTGGGCCTGGTTCCGGCTGCTGGAGCAATCGGACCTGACCGCCGGCAACTCGCCGGACCGCTTCAACCTGCGGCTGCGGGTCGATAACGCCAGTGCCTCGTACGAACTGCGGGCTAACAGCGCCTTCAACCCGTTCAAGAGCCGGGTACTCAGTGGCTTCAGCCTGCCGGAGCGGCTATGAGTACAGCGGGCTTCTATGGAAAGTTGGCCAGCCGCGGGGACTTCGTCAGCCGTGGCTTGCCCCAGAGCTTTATCGCGCCGTGGGATTCCTGGCTGGCGGCGGGTCTGCTCGCCAGCCAGACCAGCCTTGGCGAGCGTTGGCTGGATGCGTATCTGGTCAGCCCGCTGTGGCGCTTTTTGGTCGCCCCCGGTGTCTGTGGTCCGGACGCCGCCGTGGGCGTGGTAATGCCGAGCATCGACCGGGTCGGCCGCTATTTCCCGCTGACGGTGGCGGTGCTGCTGGAGCCCGACGCGGACCCCGCATCCGTGGTGGGCGGCGCGGACGAGTGGTTCGAGCGGGTGGAGAACCTGCTCCTGAGTACCCTGAACGTGGAGGCCAGTTTCGAGGCCTTCGGCGCGGAACTGGAAAATCTGGGTAGCCCGTTGTATCGGTCGCGCACCCCCAGCAGCCGCTTCGCCAGCCTGCATCGCTTCGACGCCACTGACCCGCAGACGCGCATGAGCGCGCTCGCCGAGTCGTCCTGCGAAGGGGCGAGCCTGTGGTGGGGCCAGGGATCGGAGCGCATCGCGCCCGGTTTGATGCGGTGCCAGGGTTTGCCGGCTGCCGCTGATTTTGCGCAATTTTTGCTCGGCCAAGAAGGTGTTGTGTAGATGCGTCCAAGTGCTGGGAAAGCATTCAAGTCTGCAAGCAAGAGCCATGTCGGCATGGTCCGCCAGGTCAACGAAGACGCTTGCCTGGACCTGCCGGAAAACGGTTTATGGGTGGTCGCCGATGGCATGGGCGGGCACGCGGCGGGCGACTACGTCAGCAGCCTGATCGTCGATAGCTTGCGCGGCATTGCCTTGGGTCGCTCGCTGGACGAATACGTCGCGGCGCTGCAAACCGACCTGCTGCGGGTCAACGCCGCCGTGCGCGAGGAAACCGCCAACCGTGGCGTGACCATGATGGGCAGCACCGTCGTGGTGCTCGCCACCCGCGATCTGCGCGGCATGTGCCTGTGGGCCGGCGACAGTCGTTTGTACCGGCTGCGCGACGGGGTGTTGGACAGCATCTCCCGCGACCACAGCTACGTTCAGGACCTGCAGGACAGTGGTCTGCTCAGCGAAGCCGAGGCTCGGGTGCATCCACGGGCCAATATCGTCACCCGGGCCATTGGGGTCGAGGCGCAGTTGAAGCTGGCGATGGTCGAGTTGTTGCTGGTGCCCGGCGACAGCTACCTGTTGTGCAGCGACGGGCTGACCAAGACCGTCGAAGACGATGAAATCCGCGAAGTGCTCAACCACGACGAACCCGGCGAAATCGCCAGCAGCCTGGTATCCCTGGGCCTGATGCGCGGCGCGCCGGACAACATCACCGTAGTGGTCGTGAAGGTGCCGGCATGAACTCTGTCATGAACATCCAGATCCCCGGCTACGACATCGAAGGGGAGATCGGCGAAGGCGCGATGGCGAGCGTCTACCTGGCGACCCAGCGGTCCCTGGAGCGCAAGGTCGCGCTGAAAGTCATGGCCGCCGCGCTGGCCGCCGACCCGACGTTCTGCGAGCGCTTCCTGCGCGAGGGCAAGACCCTGGCGCGCCTGTCGCATCCGCACACGGTCACCATCCATGACATCGGCAACGTCGGTGAGCTGTATTACATGGCGATGGAGTACCTGCCCAACGGTACGCTCAAGGAGCGCATCGCCGCCGGCCTGTCGCCGGAGCAGGGCCTGATCTACATCCGCCAGATCGCTTCGGCCCTGGGTTACGCCCATGGCCTGGGCCTGGTGCACCGCGACGTGAAACCGGCCAACATCCTGTTCCGCGCCGATGGCACGGCGGTGCTCTCGGACTTCGGCATCGCCAAGTCCCTGGACGACCGCACCCAGTTCACCCAGGCCGGTTTTGCCGTCGGCACCCCCAGTTACATGAGCCCTGAACAAGCACGCGGCCAGGACATCGACGGTCGCGCCGACCTGTATGCCCTGGGTGTGGTGCTCTACGAAATCCTCGTCGGCAAACTGCCCTATACCGGCAACGACGCACTGTCCACGGCCCTGGCCCACCTGACCGAACCACTGCCGGAGTTGCCGGTGCACCACGGCCGCTACCAGGACGTGCTGCGCAAGTTGCTGGCGAAGGACCCGGCGGAGCGCTTCCCGGATGCGGCGGCGTTGTTGCGGGCGCTGGATAACCTGCCCCAGGACTCCGAAGCGACGCTGATCCGGCCCATGCCGCTTCCCGTCCCGCCCATTGCGAAGGCCGATGACCTGGCGGGCCTGACGCCGATGTCCATCGACATCCCGAGCGGTCCGGCGCAGCCGCAATCGCAACCCCGGCCAACCCCGCCACCGGTGAACCCACCTCCGCGGCCGGTCGTTGCGCCATCGCGCAAGCCCCCGGTATTCGCCCTCGCCGCCGTTGCGGTGGCCGTGGCGCTGGCGTTGGGTGGGGCGGGTTATTGGTGGCTGTCCGGCGACTCCGGCAAAAAGGACACGAAGACGCCGATAGCATCGACCTCATCGACCAAGCCACCGGTGAAGACACCTGACGCGCCGCCGGTGAAAACCCCCGACACCACGCCGGCCCAGCCGCCCGTGGCGCCGCCGGTGAATCCGCCCGTGGCGACCCAGGCCGATGGCGGCCAGCGTCCGCTGTTGATGGCCGGCAAGAAAACCCTGTTCCAGCGGGTGCTCAGCAAACCGGGGGCGACGCTCGTCGACGAACCGGGTGCCGCGCCCGGCAAGGCCCTGCCGGCGTTTTCCGTGCTCTACGTGTACCAACGCAAAGACGTCAACGGCAGCCCGTGGGTACGCGTCGGCGCCGCCACCGACGGGCGCAGCGACGGCTGGTTGCCGGCCGCTCAGGTCAGCGACTGGAAGCAGAGCCTGGTGCTCAAGTTCACCGAACGCTCGGGCCGGGCGCCGGTGATGTTCCTGCGCCAGCCCGGTGAAGTGGAAAAGCTGCTGGTTAATCCTTCCAACGCCAAAAACGTGCTGCTCAAGGCCCAGCAGAACCCGACGGACAACCAGCAGGTGCTGGCCCTGGAACCGGCGGCCAGCGCCGTGCCGCAGAACCAGTTCTACCTGTTGCCGATCTTCGATTCGCGCGAGAGCTTCGACGAGAACGGCCAGCCGGTGCAGTTGTTGAACGTGGCCTCCATCGACCCCGGCAGCCCGCCTCGGACCGCGTCCAACAACACGCCGATCCTGACCGCCAACGCCGATGCGTTCCGTACCGCCGTGGTGCTGGTGGTGGACACCACCGTGTCCATGCAGCCCTACATCGATCAGGTGCGCGACGTGGTCCACGAACTGCAGACCCGCATCGCCGAGCGTGGCGAACTGGACAGCGTCAGCTTCGGCCTGGTGGGTTTCCGCAGCAGCGTCAAGAAAACCCCGGGCCTGGAATACGTCGCCAAGACCCTGATCACCCTGGAACAGGGGCGCGACCCGCAACGCTTCCTGGACCTCGCACGGCAGGTCAAGGCCTCCACCGTGTCGAGCCATTCGTTCAACGAGGACGCGTTTGCCGGCGTGATGGAAGCGGTGGAGGGCATGGACTGGTCCGGCTATGGCGGGCGCCTGATCCTGCTGATCACCGACGCCGGCGCCCTGCGCAAGAATGACCCGTTTGCCGCGACACAGATGAACGAAGCGGAAGTGCGTCAAGCGGCCCTGGGCAAGCAGATCAAGATCTACGCCTTGCATCTGCTCAGCGACGCCGGCAAGAAAACCCACGCTGGCGCCCAAAGCCAATACCGCACCCTGACCGCCGACGCCAACCCACAGATCGGTGACCTGTACATTCCAGTGCCGGGCGCCGATGTGCGCAAGCTCGGCGAGCGGGTGGACGAGATCGGCTCGGTGTTCGCGGATCTGGTGCATCAGGTGCGCAGCAATAAGCCGCAAAGCGTTCCGGCGCTGGGAGCCGCGCCGAGCCTGGCCGACAAGTCGGCGGCCGTGGGCTACGCGATGCACATGGATTTCCTCGGTCGCAAGACCGCCAGCCAGGCGCCGCAACTGGTCAGCGCCTGGACTGCCGACCGCGACCTGACCAACCCGGCGCTGCCGGCGTTCCAGGTGTGCGTGATGCTGACCAAGCTGCAACTCAACGACCTGCAGCAATCGTTGAAGCTGATCGTCGACGCGGCCCGCAAGACCCAAAGCTCGCCCAAGGATTTCTTCCAGGAAATCGCCAGCGCCAGTGCCTACATGAGCCGCGACCCATCGGCCCTGCGCAAGGGCGGCAACCTCGCCGATGGCGGGATCCTCGGCGAATACCTGGAAGGGCTGCCGTACCGCAGCAAGTCGCTGAACATGACTCAGGACCTGTGGCTGTCCTTGAGCGTGGCCGAGCAGGAAGACTTCATCGATGAGCTGGAGTCGAAAATCCGCCTCTATGAAACCTTCCACAACGACCTCGCCAACTGGGTGCGCTTCGGCGACGCCGAGCCGGGCGATGCCCTGTACCGCGTTCCACTGTCGACGTTGCCATGATGCTGACGATGAACGCGGTGCACAAAAGCCGGGGCGCCGGCAGCCAGCGCTACAGCCTGGTGGTTCCACGGCTGCACCTGCGTGCCGGTGAACAACTGGCGCTGGTCGGTCCCAGCGGCTGCGGCAAGAGCACGCTGCTGGACATGCTGGCGCTGGTGTTGGCGCCGGATCAGGCCGGGCAGTTCGACTTTGCGCCGGGCAACACGTCGCTGGACATCGCCAAATTGTGGCGTGGGTCGCAACAGGACACCTTGGCCGAGCTGCGCAGCCGCCACCTGGGGTATGTTCTGCAAACCGGGGGGCTGCTGGGCTTCCTGGACGTACGCGGCAACATCGAGTTGTCGCGCAAACTGCTGGGCTTGAAGGATGACGGCAGCGTGATGCGCCTGGCCGGACAATTGGACATTGCCGATCAACTGGACAAGAAACCGGCGGACCTCTCTGTGGGCCAGCGCCAACGGGTCAGTTGCGCCCGCGCCCTGGCCCATGGCCCGCGTCTGCTGCTGGCCGATGAACCGACCGCTGCCCTCGATCCGCTAAACGCCGAGCGGGTCATGCACTTGCTGGTGGCCCAGGCCCGCGACAGCGGCGTGTGCTGCGTCGTCGCCACCCACGATGAAGCCTTGGCCCGGGCCAGTGGTTTGCAAGTGCGGCGCATCAGTTGCCGCCGCGACGCCGACGGCGGCGTCACCGCGACCCTCGGGGAGGCTTGCTGATGCGCGGCGCGCTGGTGGCTTCCCTGGCCTGGCAGGATTACCGCAACGATGCGTGGCTGTCGGCTTGCTCGGTGTTGGCGCTGGTGGCCGTGGTGGCGCCCTTGCTGGTGTTGTTCGGGCTGAAATTCGGCCTGGTCACCAGCCTGACCGAACGCCTGCAGAACGACCCGGCCACTCGGGAAATCATCCCCCTGGGCGGTGGTCGGTTCAACGCGCAATTCATCGAGCAACTGGCCCGGCGCGGCGACGTGGCTTTCGCCTTGCCGCGCACTCGGCAGATCGCCGCGACGGCGGACTTGAGCAACGCCGCGTCGGCGCTCACCGTCGAGATGATCCCGACGGCCGCCGGCGATCCCCTGCTTGAACGCCTGCCATTGCCCCAAGGGCTGGATCAGGTGGTGATCAGCCAGACCGCCGCCGAGAAGCTTGGCGTCAAGGCGGGCGATTGGTTGCAGGCCAGTTTCGGCCGGCAGGTGGCCGGTCGCAGCGAGGCCCAGCGCACGCGGGTCCAGGTGCTGCACGTACTGCCGCTGGAAGCCTTTGCCCGGGACGGTCTGTTCGCGCCGCTGGCTTTGCTGGAGGCCGCCGAGGATTACCGCGACGGTCGCGCCGTGCCGGCGTTCGGCTGGCCCGGCGATGGGGTGGGCGTGGCTGGGCAACGGGTCTATCCAGCGTTTCGTTTGTATGCGCGCAGCCTCGGTGATGTAGAGCCGTTGCGGCAGTATTTCGCGGGGCAAAATCTGCTGGTATCCACCCAGGCCCAGACCATCGCACAGGTGCAATCGCTGAGCCGCAATCTGTCGATCGTGTTCTGGATCATCGCCGGGTTGGCCCTGGCCGGTGCTTTCGCGGCGATCTTTGCCGGCGCGCTGGCGGCGGTCGAGCGCAAGCGCCGGGAACTGTCGGTGTTGCGCCTGTTGGGGGTATCCACCGCCGCGCTGTTGCTGTTCGTGGTATTGCAGGCACTCTACAGCGCCACGCTGGCGGCCGTGCTCAGTGCCGGCCTGTATGGCCTGGCGCAGTCGGGTCTCAATTATTTATTTGCGCAGATGCCAGGCGAATACGCCAGCCATCTGCTGGTGCGTCACTACACCCTGGCCCTGGTGGCCGTGCTCGGCGTCAGCGCCCTGGCAGCGGCTTGTGGCGGCTGGCGGGTGGCGCGTATCCAGGCGTCTGAAGGAATTCGCGATGTATAAGTTATTGGGCGCCGCCGTGGCGCTGAGCCTGGCCAGCCTTGTGTATGCCGATGAAGGCACCGACAAGCTGGACAACCCCAAGCCGTTGCCGGACGACGTCAGCCTGCCGCTGCCCTGTGAGGGGCAAATGGTGTTTCGTTACGTCTACATCCTTGCCCAGGGTACCCTGGACGACCGCGAGATCAGCCTCGGCTATCCGTTCAGCGAAGGTGAGGCCGGCTACCAGCAGTCATTCATTTCCGGTTACCGGCGCGACTTCATCAACGGCCAGTTCACCCTCAAGGATCTGCCCAAGGATTGGAGCAAGACCATCACCCCGTTGATGCCCAAGACCGACGCCCAGACGCCGCTCAAGCCGATGCTGTACTTCATCGGCAAGTACGAAGTCACCGCCCGCCAGTATGCCCAGGTCATGGCCCAGGCGCAGTCCCTCGCCAGCGGCGAACCGGCACCGGCCTGCGAAGCCCTGCTGGCCGAGTTGCCCCAGGGCATGGCCGGGCGTCTGCCCAAGGTGAAACTGTCCAAGTTCGAGGCGGAGCGTTTCTCGGCGGTGTACAGCGCCTGGCTGATGAAGTACCACAAGGACCTGCTGCCGGTGAGTGGTCGCGGCACCTCTGCCGAAGACGGCGGCCTGGGCTTCGTGCGCCTGCCTACCGAAGTGGAGTGGGAGTTCGCCGCCCGTGGCGGACAGGCCGTCAGCCGCCAGGACCTGGAAGGGCGGCTGTTTCCCCGGCGCGTCGAAGGCAGCGAAAGCGACGGGCCGCTGGGTGATTGGGCCGTCTTCAACCAAGTGGCCGGCGGCACCGGCCAGGCAGCGCGGCTGATGCCCATTGGCACCAAGTTGCCGAACCCCATCGGCCTGTTCGACGTGATCGGCAACGCCGCCGAAATGGTCCAGGAGTCGTTCCAGTTGGTGCATTCCGGACGCCGCCAGGGCGCCTACGGCGGCTTCGTGGTCAAGGGCGGCAATTACCTGGAAGGCGAGGGCACGCTGTTCACCGGCATGCGCCGCGAGTACCCGCTGTTCGCGGCTGACGGTACCGAGCAAAGCAATGAAACCACCGGGTTCCGCGTGGCGGTCGGTGCGCTGTCGGCGCCGCGCTCGCGCTACAAGGAACTGTTCGCCCAGTGGCAGAAAGAAGGTCGCCTCGCATCCCTGACCGACGCCATCGACGACGCCCAGGACCCCACCAAACGCCTGGACAGCATCATCGCCGCCAGCGTCGATCCGCGCCTGCAAGCCGAACTGGGACTGGTCAACGAAGAGCTCAAGCGCAACGTCTCGCTCATCGCCCAGCAGCGCGAGGAAGCGGCGGGCAACCTGATCCAGTCGGCGGCCCTGGTGGCCGAGACCGTCAACAACTACAACATCCGCCTGACCAATTTGCAGCGCAGCCATCAGGCGGCGGTGGATGCCAAGGACGACGCCAGCGCCCAGCTGTTCGCCACGGCCATCGACAACGGCCGCAGTGCGCTGGACGGCGCGGTAGCGATTTATATCGACAACCTGGCAACCGGCACGCGCTACACCGATGCCGTGATTCAGGCGCAGTTTCAACGCATCAAGGAGGAGATGGAACGCAAGCCGGTACTGGGCAAGAGCCTGGTGGCACGCGCCACGTTATTCGTTCGCCATGTCGGGGATTATCGTCAGCAAAAACGAGCCGACCCGGCGGCGATATTGAAGGAATTGCTTGCAACGAGCGCCCAGCGGTCTTGAGCGTTCATTGCCGGCAAGCTTGGAGGGAACTCAGGCGGCGTCGGGCCGTACTGAGCTGGTCAAAACTTAAAAGAGAACACAACTATGCTTTTCTCCCGTAAACCTTTTGCTTCGGTTTCCAAGCGTCACTTGCTGCTGGTCGCGGTCGGCTTCAGCACCGTCCTGACCGGTTGCGCCACGTCGCCGACTTCCAAGGTCGCGTCGAGCACCAAGGTCGAGTACTACCCCAACTGCTACGAGCCGGTGCAGCACCTGCGTGCCACTGAGGGGAACATGACCAAGTCGGTCATCACCGGTGCCGCTGTCGGTGCCGTCGGTGGTGCGCTGCTGGGCGCACTGACCGCCGACAAGGAAGACCGTGGCCGCAACGCCGCCATCGGAGCTGCGGGCGGTGCCCTGGCGGGCGGCGCCGCCGGTTACTACACCGAGCGTCAGAAGCAGATTGCTGATGACAACCAGCGCATCGCGTCCTACGCCGCCGACGTCAACAAAAGTGTTTCCGACATCGACCGCAGCACCGCGTACGCCAAGGCTTCGCAGCAGTGCTATCAGAGCGCGTTCACCAAACTGGTTGCCGACCGCAAGGCCAAGACCGTCAACGACACCGAAGGCCGCAAGCGCCTGGCGGAAATCGTCGCCGGCCTGAAAGAGTCCAACGACCTGATCGTCGCGGTGAACGGCAAAGCGTCCGAAGACCTGAACAACTACACCCAGGCGTACGAGAAAGACCTGCAACAAGTGGGCGTGCAGCGCACCGACGTGGTGACCGTGGCGACCGCCGACACCACCCCGGTCGTGGCACCGACCACCAAGACCAAGAAGCCTGTGAAGCCTGCGAAAAAGCCGGTGCTGCCAACCGTGCCGAAAGAAGCGGTGACCACCGAGAAAACCCTGCAGACCGCCAAGGCCAAGCAGGATGAAAGCAAACAAGTCGCCAGCGCCGGTACCAGCCAGGTCAACAGCATGTGCAAAAACCCGGACCTGGGCGACTGGGCACCGGTTCCTTGCCCGAATGTTTGATTGAGTGGTTGTGAGTGATCACGTCTTTTTCCTGCGTGATCACTGCATGAAAAATCTGTGGGAGCGGGCTTGCTCGCGAACGCGTCGGTTCAGTTGGCATCTGTGTTGCCTGACCCACCGCTTTCGCGAGCAAGCCCGCTCCCACAGTTGTTTTGTGCTGGTCGCAGTATCCGCGTTATCCCCGATTCCCTTGTGGGAGCGGGCTTGCTCGCGATGGCTGCCTTGCGGTTGGCCGGGGCTTTTGGTCGAGTACATATCCATTGCTGCGGTAACGGCCACTTAGGGTTTCGCCCTTACGGCGACTCACTTTTTTTCAGACGCCAAAAAAAGTAAGCAAAAAAGGCTTCGCCCCACCACTGGGCACCTCGCTTACGCTCGGTGTTCCCTCACTCCGGCATTGCTCCGTGGGCCCGCCGCGAAGGGCCATCCATGGCCCAGCGCGGCTATCCCGGCATCCATGCCGGGATGCCCACTCCACAATGCCTGCGTTCGGCCCTTGTGGTTAATGGGGCGCCTAAGATCAAAAGCCAAAGCCAAAGCCAAAGCCAAAGCCAAAGCCAAAGCCAAAGCCAAAGCCAAAGCCAAAGCCAAAGCCAAAGCCAAAGCCAAAGCCAAAGCCAAAGCCAAAGCCAAAGCCACAGCCAAAGCGAGGCAACCTGCAAGCTGATCTGTTTCTTTCAGCCGTACCCGGATTATCTGTGCAAGCAAATTTTGCGCGTCAGGCGGCCTGACAGCCGGCCTATTTCTCTTGGGCATACCCTGATCCAATTGTGGGAGCGAGCCTGCTCGCGATGGCGTCGCCTTGGTTTGCCTCCAGATAGAGAAAACGTGACTTGGCAGTCATCATGCAGGAAATACTGTTCATCTTCCGCTAAAGCGTTCCGATGATGGCGTTCCGCCAAAGAATCGCTAAACTGCCCCGGCCATTCATCTTTCTTACGAGGCCGTGCCGATGAAATTTCGTTTCCTGCTGTGGATGCTGGGCTTGCTGATGGGCAGGGCCAGCCGGACCAACCCGGCGTTCCAGCAGCAACTGGGCGACAAGGACCTGGTGTTCCAGCTGCAAACCCTGGACGCAAAAGTCGCCCGGCACTTCATCGTGAAAGACCAGCGCATCACCAGCCAGTCCGGCACCCACCCAACCCCGGCCTTCGCCATCGCTTTCAAGGACGCCGCCTACGGCTTCGCCACGATGCAGGCCAAGAACAAGCAACTGGCGTTCATGAGCGGCATCCAGGACAAGTCGATCCAGATCAAGGGCAACCCGGCGCTGGTGATCTGGTTTCAGGGGTTGACCAAATATCTGAAGCCCAAGAAACCAAAAGCCTAGCGCTTACTCTGTGGCGAGGGGATTTATCCCCGTTGGACTGCGTAGCAGGCCAAAAAGGCTGACAGGTGTTGGACCGATATGAGCGGGGAAGCAGGTTTTAGGGCTGCTTTGCAGCCCAGCGGGGATGAATCCCCTCGCCACAGGAGCTTCATCCACCTGCAATGGCCTATTCAGCCATGGAACTGCGAAGCCAGTTCCCGCAGCAGCACCTCGGCTTCCAGTACCTTGTGCACCACATCGTTGGCTTTCTCCCGCGTCAGCCCCACGCGTTCGAGCAGCGCATCCGGGATTTCTTCGTCGGGACCGGAGCCGATGCCCCGGGCGCGCAGCAGGCGCACGGCCAGGCACACCAGGTTCGGGTAGGCGGCATATTCGCCGTCGTAGTGCGGGTCGTGCTGGAAGCGCAGTGCGGTGGCCAACTCATCGGGCATGTCCCAATAGCGCATCAGCCATGAGCCGATCTGCTCGCGGCTGATGCCCAGCAGGTGTTGTTCCACGTAGCTGTGGCACAGGTGCGGGTTGACTTCCAGGTGGCGGCACATCAGCGAGAAATGCGGCGGGAAGACGTGGGCCAGCAGCAGGTAGCCGAAGTTGTGCAGCAGGCCGGACAGGTACGTCAGGCCGCCTTCCGGGCGCTGGGCACGGGGCATGGCGCGGGTCAGGCCTTCGATGACGGCGGCGGTGTAGATCGACTGTTGCCAGTACGGCGTGGTGTGTTGCGGATGGTCTTTGGGCAGGCTCAGGGTCTTGCCCAGGGCCAGGCCCAGCGCCAGGTTGATCACCAGGTCGAAACCCAGGACACGGACAATGGCATCTTCCACCGAACGGATCTTGCCCGGCGAGGCGTAGTAGGGCGAGGCGGCCCAGCTCACCACTTGCGCGGCCAGGGCCGGATCGGTTTCGACGACGCCGGTGATGTCGTCGATGGTGGCGTCCGGATCGACCCGCAGTTTGATGATTTTTTGAGCCGTTTCGGCCAGCGGCGGAATTTCAATGGTTTCTTCCAGCCGTTGCTGGATGCGCCGCGCCGTGAAGGCTTGCACCGCCTGGGTGATTTCCGCGCGGTCGTCGTGCGGGCGGTCCAGGTTGGGCGTGATGTTAGTCAGGGCTTCGCCGAAGGTGGCGGCGCTGGCCTTGGTGAGCATGGTCTTGAAGGCTTCGCTGGTGACTTCCAGCAGCACCCCTGATTCGCCCGAATTGATCAGCAGCTTGGGCTCGCGCAGCAGGCTTTCTTCATACAGGCATGGGGAGCTGGTGAGTGCGGGCAGGCCTGGCAGCATGGTCAGGCTGTGTTTGCCAAGCATGCGTTCCAGCTTCTCGGTCGACACCGCCGTGAGCTTGCGGCCGGTAAGTTCGGCCAGGCGGTTGAGGTCCAGCAGCTGGTTTTGCGGAAACAGCACCATGAGCGCACCGACGGCATCGTGCACCAGAACGGCCTGCACCTTGCGGGCTGGGTTCAGGCCCGGTCGGTCGAGCACTTCGTCAAAGGCGATGCCGGATTTCTCGAGCAACTGCCGAATAACAGACGGAGCGTGCGGGATTTCGGGGGCGAGGGCAGCTTCAGTCATGGTCTGTATCCGTTTTCCTACAAGTTGAGCAGTATAACCAGCTTGCCGGACGGGTGGGCCCTGAAACTGAGAGAGTGCTCACACTTGGCCGTATTGCTGCCCATGGCGCAGCCAGCGATCCAGTAACGGGCTGACGTGGTCGGGCCAGCGTTCCAGCAGAGCCTGGGCAGCGTCGCGTACCGCAGGCAGCAGATCAGCGTCGCGCATCAGGTCGGCTACCTTGAATTGAAGCAGACCGGTCTGGCGCGTGCCGAGCATTTCGCCGGGGCCGCGCAATTCGAGGTCTTTCTCGGCGATGACGAAGCCGTCGTTGGTTTCGCGCATGATGCCCAGGCGCTGACGACCGATCTGCGACAGTGGCGGGTGATACAACAGCACGCAATGGCTGGCCGCGCTGCCCCGACCGACCCGGCCGCGCAGCTGATGCAGCTGCGCCAGGCCCAGGCGCTCGGGGTTCTCGATGATCATCAAGCTGGCGTTGGGCACGTCGACACCGACCTCAATCACCGTGGTGGCAACCAGCAACTGCAGGACCCCGGCCTTGAACTCGGCCATGACGGCGGCTTTCTCGGCGGGTTTCATGCGGCCGTGGATCAGCCCGACCTTCAACTCACCGAGGGCAGCGCTGAGGTCTTCATAGGTGGTCTGCGCCGCCTGGCAGGTCAATTCTTCCGATTCTTCGATCAGCGTGCACACCCAATAGGCCTGTCGCCCCTCGGCGCAGGCGCTGCGCACCCGTTCGATCACTTCCATCCGGCGGGTGTCGGTGACCAGCACGGTATTGACCGGCGTACGGCCGGGGGGCAGTTCGTCGAGGATCGAGGTGTCGAGGTCGGCGTAGGCGCTCATCGCCAGGGTCCGTGGGATCGGCGTGGCGGTCATGATCAACTGGTGCGGGCACATCCGCCCGCCCACGCCTTTTTGCCGCAGGGCCAGGCGTTGTTGCACGCCGAAGCGGTGCTGTTCGTCGATGATCACCAGCGCCAGGTTCTTGAACTGCACTTCATCCTGGAACAGCGCATGGGTGCCCACCACCATCGGCGCACCTTCGGCGATCTGCGTCAGGGCGGCGGTGCGGTTCTTGCCCTTGAGCTTGCCGGCCAGCCAGGCGACCTCGATGCCCAGTGGTTCGAGCCAGCGCTGGAAGGTGATGAAATGCTGTTCGGCCAGAATCTCGGTCGGGGCCATCAACGCCACCTGATAACCCGCTTCCAGCGCCTGGAGCGCGGCGAGGGCGGCGACCACGGTCTTGCCGGCCCCCACGTCACCCTGAATCAGCCGCAGCATCGGCTCGGGCTGGCTCAGGTCGTAGGCGATTTCGTTGCCCACCCGTTGTTGAGCCCCCGTTGGCTTGAAGCCCAGGTTCGCCAGGTAGCGGACGGGCAGGTCCCGGGCCTTGGGCATGGCCGGGGCGCGCAGTGAGCGCAGGCTTTCGCGCAGGCGTTGCTGGGACAGTTGATGGGTCAGCAGTTCTTCGAAGGCCAACCGGTGCTGGGCCCAGTGATGACCCAGAGCCAGTTCTTCGACATCGGCATCGGCAGGCGGATGGTGCAGATAGCGGATCGCATCGGCCAGCGGGGCCAATTGGTAGTCCCGCGCCAGTTCGGTGGGTAGCCAGTCAGGCAGGCTGCTGGGGCCCAGCAGGGTCAGAGCTTGTTGGCAGAGCTGGCGCAGGCGCTGCTGGGTCAAGCCTTCGGTAAGGGGGTAGACCGGGGTCAGGGTTTCGTCCACCGGCGGCGGTTCGTCACCCGTGATGGCGCGGTATTCCGGGTGATAGATCTCCAACCCCGACGCACCGGGCCGCGCCTCGCCATAGCAACGCACACGGGTGCCGCGCTTGAGGCCTTCCTTCTGGGCATTGCTGAAATGATAGAAACGCAGGCTGAGCCCACCCGTGCCGTCCTGCAGGCGCACCACCAGGCTGCGGCGGCGGCCCATGACCACATCGGCGCCGCTGACGGTGCCTTCGATCACCGCGTCCTGCCCCGGGCGCAAATGGCCGATGGGCACCACGCGGGTGCGGTCCTGGTAGCGCAGGGGCAGGTGGAACAGCACGTCCTGGAGGTTTTCCAGGCCGACCCTGGCCAGTTTCTCGGCCATGGCCTCGCCCACGCCCTTGAGCGTCGTGACCGGTACCTTGGACAGCTCCGTCATGGCAGCGGCTTACTTGGTGGCGGGCGGCTTGGCCACGGAGCACAGGCGGATCGAGTCAGCGAGGATCTCGATGGCCTTGGGTCGCGGGAAGCTGGCGCGCCAGGCAATGGCGACGGTGCGGAACGGCACGGGGGCCGACATCGGGCGGACTTCGATCACGCCAGGGGCATAGTGGTGGCTGTCCACCGCCGACAACGGCAGGATCGAAATGCCCAGGCCCGAGGCGACCATATGGCGGATGGTTTCCAGGGAACTGGATTCCACCGTGGTGTGCTTGGCGCCTTCGCCGCCCTTGGTCAGGGTCGGGCAGGCTTCGAGCACCTGGTCGCGGAAGCAGTGGCCTTCGCCCAGCAGCAACAGGCTCTTGTCGTTGAGCAGGCCCGCGTCGATGGATTTCTTCTGGGTCCAAGGGTGCTGGGCCGGCATCAATACGTAGAACGGCTCGTCGTAAAGCGGCAGCGTCAGCACATCGGCTTCGTTGAAGGGCAGGGCGATGATGATCGCGTCCAACTCGCCGTTGCGCAGCTTGTCGCGCAGCACGTGGGTAAAGTTTTCTTCGATGTACAACGGCATTTGCGGGGCGACCCGGTGCAGTTGCGGAATCAGGTGGGGAAACAGGTACGGGCCGACGGTGTAGATGGCACCGACCTTGAGCGGGGCAGTCAGCTGGTTCTTGCCAGCCTGGGCCAGTTCGCGGATGCCCTGAGCCTGCTCCAGCACCTTCTGCGCCTGGGCCACGATGCCTTCACCCACCGGGGTCAGGCGCACAGCGCTCTTGCTGCGTTCGAAAATCAGCACACCGAGTTCGTCTTCGAGCTTTTTCACACCCACCGACAACGTCGGCTGGCTGACATGGCAACGCTCGGCCGCATGGCCGAAGTGCTGCTCTTGGGCGAGGGTGACGATGTAGCGTAATTCTGTGAGAGTCATGGCGAGCGTCCGTGAAGTTGCGAGCCAAGCATACCGGCTGCAATCGATAGACGCACGTTATCAGACTGCGGGGGCGGTGGGACACCGTGCAATATGGGACGGTGGCGAAAGAAACAACCTGTGGCGAGGGGATTTATCCCCGCTGGGGCGCACAGCGGCCCCAAAATCAGCTGACACATCTCCCCCAGACTGCCGAAATCATGGGGCCGCTACGCACCCCAGCGGGGATAAATCCCCTCGCCACAAAGTCACAAGCCCCTGTTACAGGGGCTTGCAATATCAGCGGCTGCGCTTATCGATGGAATACACAAACGGCGCAACAATTTCGATGGAGCCGTTGGTCAGCATGTCGGCCGGTGGCTTGGGCAGTGGTTGGGCCTTGCGGATCATCTCCAACGTGGCCCGATCCAGATCGGCATTGCCGGACTTGCCCACCAGCTCGAACGACAACACATTGCCTTCGGCGTCCACCACGAACCGCAGGCGGTTCAAGCCTTCCTTACCCCGCGCTCGGGCACTGGCCGGGTAATTCTTGTACTTGCCCAGGTGCGCCAGCAGCGTGCCTTGCCAACTGGCCTTGGCGGCCAACTGCGCAGGCGATGGGCCAGGGGCCGGCTGCGCGGATTTTTCCGTCGGGGCCTGGGTCGGCTGGCTGTCGCTCGGCTTTTGCTCCGAAGGCTGTTCCTTTGGCGGCTCCGGCTTCTTCTCTTCCACCGGCTTGGGCTTGGGCGGTTGAGGCTTGGGCTTGGGCTTGACCGGCTTGGGTATGGCAATTTCCGGCTTGGGCGCTTCGGCGAGTTTGGGCAGAGGCAGCTCTTCGACCGGCTCCGGTGGTTTCGGCGGCGTGACGACTTTCGGCGGCGCCGGCGGTGGCGGGGCGGGAACCGGTGCCAGTTCGACCATCATCGCCTGCGGTGGCAGTTCGATGGGCGGCCGTGTCGTCCAGTTCAGCGCCAGCGCAATGGCGAGCGCATGCACGCCCAGCACCACGGCCAGGCTACCGCTGTAACGCGTCAGCTTTTGGCGCGTCGTGATCATTTCTTCGGCGCCGTCTCGAGTCCGACCAGACCGACCTTCAGGTAGCCGGCGCTGCGCAGAGCATCCATCACGCTCATCAGGTCGCCATAGTCCACGCCCTTGTCGGCCTGGAAGAAGATCGTCGTGTCCTTCTTGCCCTGGGTCTTGGCGTCTAAGGCCGCGCCGAGGCTTTCGGCCTTGACCTCTTCTTCGCCCAGGAACAGGCGCTGGTCGGCCTTGACGCTAAGGAACATCGGTTTCTCCGGCCGGGGCGAAGGCTTGGCCGTCGACGCCGGGAGGTCAACCTTGATGTCCACGGTGGCGAGCGGGGCGGCCACCATGAAGATGATCAACAGCACCAGCATCACGTCGATGAACGGCGTGACGTTGATCTCGTGGTTCTCGGCCAGATCGTCGTCTGCGCCTTCTTTCAAATGCAGGCCCATGGCCGATTACCCCACTTTCACCATGTGCGGTTGCGAGCCACGCTCGGACGGCAGGTGGTCGAGGTCGCGGCTGACCAGCAGCAGGACTTCGGCCGAGGCGTCGGACACCTGGGCCTTGTAGCCGGCAATGGAGCGGGCGAACACGTTGTAGATGACCACCGCCGGGATCGCGGCGACCAGGCCCAGCGCGGTCGCCAACAAGGCTTCGGCGATGCCGGGGGCGACGACGGCGAGGTTGGTGGTCTGGGTCTTGGCGATGCCGATGAAGCTGTTCATGATGCCCCACACGGTGCCGAACAGGCCCACGAACGGCGCGGTGGAACCGATGGTGGCGAGCACGCCGGTGCCGCTGCTCATGTTGCGACCGCAGGCCGCTACCAGGCGTTCGAGGCGGAAGCTCACACGTTCCTTGATGCCTTCCTTCTCACGGCTGTTGGCCGACAGGCGCATTTCTTCGAGCGCGTCGTGCACCAGCAGGTTGGCGAGGGTGCCTTCCTTCGCCGCGGAGGCACTGGCTTCCTTGAGAGTGGCGGCTTTTTTCAGGGCGGCGATTTCACCGCGCAGGCGACGCTTGGCCCCCAGCAGCTCAAAGCCCTTGGCGATCCAGATGGTCCAGGTGATGATCGAGGCGATGGCCAGGCCGATCATCACGGCTTTGACGATGACATCGGCGTTCTGGTACATGCCCCACGGGGACAGGTCGTGGGCCATGCCCAACGTGTTGTCGGCCTCGAGCACCTGCGGAGCGTCGGCGGCAGTGGCTTCGACAGCCTGGGCCGGGTCGGCGGCGACCGGCGTTGCAACCGGGGCGGTCGCTTCGGCAGGCGACTGGGTGGCCGCCGGCGCGGTGGCCGGGGTGGTGGCAGGCGTCTGTGCATCGGCGAACACGGCGACAGGTGCCAGCAGCAGGCTGAACAACAGCGCTGCCACGGCGCTCCAGGCGCGAGGTCGGTTGGTTGGCGAAGCGGAGGATAGAGAGTGTTTCATGCTGGCCGGACCTGAGAGGAAAAGACGGTTGATGTTCTTCCAGGCCTCGTGGGGCCGAGAACAAAAGTGGCGTGCATTATTGCAAGTAATTCTTGTTAACAGAAGTAATAGAGTATCTTTTTTTCCAGCATTGCTAGCCGCTCGTCCCCAACGAGGGCTAGTCTGCGGCTTTACCCGAGGAGTTTTCGATGTCCGCGCCTTCTGTTTTGATCGCCGGTTGCGGTGATATCGGCGGCCGACTGGCCAGCCAGTTGGTGGCAGAGCAATGGCAGGTGTATGGCTTGCGCCGTACGGTTTCCAGCCTGCCGGCCGGTGTCGTGGGGGTTGCGGGTGACCTGTTCAGCGAGCAATGCCCGGCCGATTGGCCCACCGGGCCGCTGGATTATCTGGTGTACAGCGCCGCCGCCACCGAACACGACGAAGCGGGTTACCGCGCGGCTTATGTAGAAGGGTTACAACATGTGTTGGGCTGGCTGAAGCAGCACGGTCAGCAGCCCAAGCGGTTACTGTTTGTCTCCAGCAGCAGCGTCTATGGGCAAAAGGCGGGGGAGTGGGTCGACGAAACCTCGCCCACCGTGGCCGGCGGCTACTCCGGCCGGCTGATGCTCGAAGCCGAGCAAGTGGCCCTCGACAGCGGCATCCCGGCCAGCCGTGTGCGCCTGACCGGCATCTACGGCCCCGGCCGCGAATGGCTGCTCAGCCAAGTGCGCCAAGGCTACAGCGTCGTGGAAGACCCGCCCCTGTATGCCAACCGCATCCACGCCGACGACGCCGCCGGCCTGCTGGCGCACCTGCTCAAGGCCGATCGACAGGGCAAGTCCCTGGACGACTGCTACATCGGCGTCGACGACGCCCCCGCCGCCCTTGCCGACGTGGTGGCCTGGCTGCGCGAATACATGGGCGTCACCCAATGGGCCGAAAACGCCAGCGTACGCCGCGCCGGCAGCAAACGCTGCAGCAACGCTCGCGCCAAGGCCCTGGGCTGGTCGCCGCGTTATCCGAGTTTTCGCGAGGGGTATGCGGCGATTCTGCAAGGGCGCTGCTGACCTGTGGGAGCGGGCTTGCTCGCGAAGAACGCCCTTCAAAAAACCGACGGCGGCAGAAAACGTCCCCACGCCGAAATGCGTTCCGCCGTCACGGCGCCCATCATGATCAGCGAGAGAAACCCCAGGCAGAGCACCACGAGGGGAAGCTTGGTAAACGCGAACCGGATGCCGCCCAAGGGGCCGGGGTATTGTTTCAAATAGGCTTTCGCGACCCGCCGGTAGCTATCCCCCGACAGATAACCCCACAGGAAAAACAGCGCGGTGACGATCATCGCGAAGGGCCGCGGATCGGGGAATTGCAGACAGGTAAAGCCAGCGCTGATGCCAAACAAGGCGCCAATGTCCTGGGAGGAGCGGAAGTAGCGCTCGGCGATCAGTTCGTCGTCGGTTTTGAACAGCATGGTTTCTCTTCCTGAGGGAGGTGTCGGGGCGCGCCGCTGCCAGGCGGGCGACGTCATCCGATAAACATAAAACAAAGTGCTGTCGTGATGCAGCGCATACGAGGCGATTCGGGGTTCGCCATATCCTTACCGCCACGCCTCCACACAGCCACGTCTCCTTGCGCCTTTGCCTACAACTACGCCAGAATCCGCCGGCTTGTGCGCCTTGTCCCTGGATTCTATTGTCTTCCTGCCACTGCTTATCAGTGGTCGGGTTTAGTAGCCCGGAGAGTTACCAACGGTTGCATGAGTCTTCCAGTCAGGCATACGCCTGCACGTGATGGTGGCTGTGTGCATGGCGTCTTCGGGCGCGCCGGGTTTGGTGACTTCTCCGGTCTACTAACTTGCACACAGCTGCCTCCATTTCGTTTAGTAGCGAGACGGTTGCGGCCCTACTAGAGGAAGTCCCAATGTTCAAAATAACTCCGAACCCGCCGAAAGCCGATCCGTCTTCCCCTTACGCCGACGGCATCAACGCCAAGAAGCTCGACGACGCCGCCAAGCGTGCCCTGGATTTCTATCTGGCACCCAAAGAGAAGAAGAAAGCTGGAGGCGACCCATCGGGCAAGCTGTTCACCGTCGTGGAAGATGTCGATAACGAGTGCCTACTCGCCAACCTCAGCGAAACCCTGGCTTCGGCGGATGCCATGGTCAGTGATTTGGCTTTCGAACTGGATGGCTCCCGGCGCCATGTTGCGCTTGGGATTCAGCAGTTGATTGAGCTGGGTACGTTGCTGGCGAATCGGGCGTTGGATAATGTCGAGGCGCGGTAGCTGACAAGTAATGCTCAATAGAAAACCCGATGTGTTGCATCGGGTTTTTCATGTCCGTCCAAATAGCCTACGTGCACGGCTTCACAGCTAATTTTGTCGAATCGCATAGTGCCTCGTGGACGGTACATTAATGACTGGAGGCTCCGTCATGCTTAAAAATCTGACCCTCAAAGGTATTAATCCAGCAGACAGCCTCTGCATCGATTTCAAACCGCGCCTGAATTTCCTGACCGGTGATAATGGCCTGGGTAAAAGCTTCGTATTGGACATCGCCTGGTGGTCGCTGACACGTACTTGGCCCAGAGATGGCATTGCCACTCCGCGTAAAGACGCCAAGCAATCGAGTATTGCTTATTGCTATGAAGGTAGCTCGGGCGACTTTTCATACAGAAGCAACTTCGATCATGAGTCTCAGCAATGGTCGGTAAAGCAGAGCCGCCCGGCGATTCCAAGCGTGGTGATCTACGCAGGTGTTGATGGCAGCTTCTCCGTTTGGGACCCGGCTCGTAATTACTGGAAGGGCGACAAGGGGGAGGCCGCAGCACCGAACCGTCCACGTAGCTTCGACTTTTCACCTGATGCGGTCTGTAATGGCCTGGTTTCCAGCGATGGCAAAACCCAGCTGTGCAACGGCCTGATGAATGACTGGGTCTTGTGGCAGGAGGGTGGTAAGCCGGCATTCGACGATCTCGTCAAAGTACTGGACGCTCTGTCACCTTCTGGAGTCGAAAAGATGAAGCCAGGGGAACCTATGCGCGTGGGTGATAGTGTCAGGGATATTCCCTCTCTGCGCATGCCTTACGGGCAAGATGTGCCGCTGACCCAAGCTTCCGCAGGCATGCGCCGAATAGCAGCATTAGCCTACCTGCTTGTATGGACTTGGCGAGAGCATCAGCTGGCTTATGAGCGTTACCGGGTCCCACCGGCCAGGGAGATCATCTTTCTCATTGATGAAATCGAGTGCCATCTGCATCCGCAATGGCAACGCCGTATCGTTCCAGCTTTGCTCAATGTCATGAATGCACTGACCGGTAGTCGTGAGGTACCCGTACAGTTACTGGCAGCAACTCATTCGCCGCTGGTACTGGCTTCGGTCGAGCCTGATTTTGATAGTTCATGTGACTGCATTTGGGATTTTGATCTGATTGGTAGTGAAGTGCGGGCATCGCTCTATCCCTATTCGCGGAAGGGGGATGTGAATGCCTGGCTCTCTTCCGAGGTTTTCAATCTGAAGGAGCCCAGCTCTGTGGCTGCTGAAGAGGCGCTGGGGCGTGCCCGAGCATTCTTGCGACAAGTCAGCTTGCAGAAGGCTCCTTTGAGATCGTGTCCCGGGAAGTGGTGTAACTCATCATGGCTCTGGCCACTGAGTTTGCCGTTTAGTTGATCACGGCCGACAGCTTGGCCTGTGGATTATCGCTGACTGCTTCAAA